>JAUIJG010000243.1 GCA_030431355.1 bacterium | reverse complement strand
TTTTTCGTTCTTGTTGGCAATCTTCTCGGTTTTGAGGCATTCTTCCACCACTTCCCGGATATCCATTTCGATGCGATAGGTGTTCTGGGCGGAAGGGGTGATCATGTTAGCTGCTTTGATCAGTCCTTTTTTGTCCACGGTGAACTCGTGGTAAAGGGTGCCTCTGGGGCATTCAACAGTGCCCACCGCCCTTATGCTTTCTCGATCGCCCTCTTCCAAAATGGGTTTAAGATCCTGTCTGGATTTACTCAGGTGCCACTGGGGGAAGGAGACGATTAGCTCCCTGGTGATTTCAAGGGCGCGGTCCACGGCTTCGACAATCTCTATGGCCTGACCAAGGTTATTCAAAATTGAATTAGTCTCTCCTTTCGCCAGAGGAGATGCGTCATAGAGTCCCCGGGCTTTGTTTTTTAAACGATCGAAGAACAGGGTCAGCCTGGCCAGGGAGCCTACCATGAGGGGCTTTCCTTCGAAGGTGCTTCTTTTGGCGTGGCTGTGGGAGACTGTCTCTTCGTCCAGGTATTCTCTGTAGTCTTGAACGTCGGCTTCAAATCCGGTGCTGGATTTGACCCGGTCTCCGAAATATCCGTAATGCTCGCCTTCGGGAATGAGGGCGAGAAATGCAGGGGTGCTGGTGCGTTTGACCGGAGGTTCGAATCCGAGAAACATCTCTGCCGTGGTCATGGCGTTTTGAATTTGAGATCGGATCTTTGATTCTATAAGCTCCAGATCATTGAGGGAAGGATACTTGGAAAAGCCACCGGCATGAAGGTTTACCGGATGAAAGGGGCGGCCTCCGATGGTGGTCTGGATGGTGGCGCCTGTGTTTCTCAGTTCAGTCCATATGCCGAATTCGGTGGCGTATTCGGTGGCGAATTGATAAACGTCTTTGAAGCCTTTGAAATCAGGTAAGGCAAGGGCGTAGAGGTGGGTGGCATTGGACTCTATGATCATGCCCAGGTGCATCAACTCTCTCAAAAGCTCGGTTGTATGGTCGGGCTTGAAAGAGGCAATCTTTTCCAGGGCGCGGATGGCAGCGATAACGTGACCGGTGGAGCAGATGGCGCAGACCCGGGAGGTGATGTGGGGCATCTCTTTGTAGCTGTTGCCCTCCACGAGTTTTTCGAAGAAACGTGCTCCTTCAAAGACATCCAGGCGCACATCGACGACTCTATCGTCCTCAATGTCCACATAGACGGCTTCGTGTCCTTCCACCCTCGTGATTTCAGGAATCTCTATTTTTGTCGTTTTTCGCTCTGCCATAGTTGCCTCATTTTAGCAGTCGTTCAAAAATTTCATCGGGGGCGCCGAAGGTAAGCAATCGGCTGCGCACCTCTTCCAGGCTATAGCCCTTCTCTTCCAGGATTGTAGCCATGGCTTCTACCTGGGGCTCCTCGCAGGGACCCCAGCATCCGTAGCAGGCCGCTCCGAAGCTCGGACAGAGGGCACCACATCCGGCGGCAGTCACGGGACCCAGGCATGGCAGGTTGTCCTCTATCAAAACACAGGGATTCTCCCTGATTTTGCACTCCAGGCAGACAGGCTTCTTGGTGATATAGGGAAGATGATCCTGTAACAGGCTGGCAGTGACAGCCAGAAACTGGGTGGCGTTGATAGGGCATCCTGACAGCTCCACATCCACCCGGACATGGTTCTTGAGGGGGGAGGAAGGCATGGGATCTTTCAGGGGCTCAGCGCTTCCATAGGAAGTCTCAGTCAACTCTTTCATCGTGTTCCGGTTGCAGGCTCCTTTCTGGACACATCCCCAGACGGCACAATTACCCACAGCAACCAGCCACCTTGCCCGGCGGCGGATGTCCTCCAGCTTTTCCAGGTCATGCTTCTGGCTGATGCTTCCTTCCACAAAGGCTATATCTACGGACTTACTGTCGTCGTTGTTGCTCTGGGCGAAAGGAAAACTGGCCACCCTTACCCGGGGGATAAGTTTCTCTAGATTCTCAAGAATGACCAGCAGTTCGCCGGCGCAACCGGTGAGACCGTAGACGGCTATGGATGGAATAGTCTGTACCATCACACGGATCTCCTTGTTCTTGACTCTTCTGCTTCCGGCACATATTCAAGCTCCTGCAGATTGTATACAGGACCGGATTTGCAGGTGAATTTGCCGCCCACAAAACAATGTCCGCACTTGCCCACTCCGCATTTCATGTGTCTTTCCAGAGATAGCCAGATCTTGTCTTTTGAAATTCCTTTCTTAAGAAGTTCTTCTATGACATAGCCATACATGACAGGTGGTCCGCAGACGGCGGCTTCGAATTCGCCTTCCAGCTCGATCTGCTGAATCATATCGGTGACCCGACCAAGCTGCCAGGAGGCAGCAGGGAGATCGGGACCAACCACTTCCTCGGCGGCGATCCAGACCTCCATGTCTCCGCGCCTGAGAAGCCATTTGAACTCCTGGCGAAAGAGAAGCAGGGAAGAATGACGCATGCCGTAGACAAGAATCAGTTTTCCGAACTCCTCTCTTCGGTTGAGGATGTATTGCCAGAGGGAGCGAATCGGTGCCACTCCCAGACCACCGGCGATAAGAAGTAGATTTTTGCCTTTGTAATGTTCTACCGGAAAACCGTTGCCGTAAGGTCCGCGGACCCCTACCCAGCTACCTTCGTCTAGATTGAAGAGGGCAGAGGTGACCCTTCCTATCCGATGCACGCACAGCTCCAGGCTGCCGTCTACTTCGCCGGAGCAGACCGAGATCGGCGCCTCTCCTACTCCGGGCACCCAGAGCTGAATAAACTGTCCCGGCATGCACTGGCTCAGGTTGCCAGGCTCATCGAAGCGCAGCTCGAAAAGATGGTTCTCCTGGGCCAGGGGAATAATCGATCGGATCAGTCCTTTTGTAGGCATGAACGGACTGGTGCAGTTGTCTCTCAGCATCTTCATGCCTCACCTCCTGTCTTGTCCCCGGCGCTCTCCTTTTTGGGATCGGAGATTAAAATCGATGGTTTGCCCTGCAAGCGCAAGACAACGTTGACTATATCGTCTATGCCGGAAGGGCAGGATTCGGTGCAGCGTCCGCAACCGACGCAGGTTGGAATCTCGGCGGCGTCGTCGAAGCCGTGCAACTTGTGGCGGTACCAGAATTTTAAGCGGTCAACCGGGCCGGGGCGGAAGTTATGGGGCCCTGCTACCTTGGCGAAGCCGACAAACTGGCAGCTGTCCCATTCTCTCACTCTTTCGCCGTCACCATCATGGAGGGAGGGCAGGTCATAAACATCGAAACAATAACAAGTAGGACAGACCGGAGTGCAGTTGCCGCAGCTTAAACAGCGATTTCCCAACTCTTCCCAGATTTTATTGTCCCATTCAAGATCCATGGTGGATTTTAGATTGGAGCCGTCGAACTCCGCTGTAAATGCGGCATCACGTTTGTCCCAGAAATCGTTGTAATCGGTCTTGTGTCGCTCTTGGGTCTCGCCAAATAGATCAGGATGGCTTTCCACAAAGGCTCCTCCCCGGGCAGTTTTAATCTGGATGAAGAAACCATCTTCAATCTTTGTCAGGAAAATATCGTAGCCTCTATCCGGGGTGTCCGTGCCCATCGCTTTGCAAAAGCAGTGTTTGTCCGGCATGCAAGATAAGCCTACTATTAAGGCTTTCTCTCTTCTCTTCATGTAGTGGGGATCGGCAGGAGCGTCTTCATAGATTTGGTCTAATATGCCCAGTCCGGCAAGATCGCAGGGGTGGACTCCAAAAAGGACAAAGGGCTCCAACTCCGGCTCGACCTCTTCGAAGCCCTCACTGTTGAACCGCATCAGGGTCTCTTGGCGGGTGAAGAAGAATTTTTTCGGGGGCAAAATGGTCCGTATCGCTTCCCAGGCAATCTCTTCGATTCGCTCCACCTCTTTGAAGGAGAAAGATTTACTGGAGACTCTCACCGGTGCGTATACGGTGCCGGTGTTTTTCAACGCGTTGAAAAAACTATCGAGGCTTTTGGCTTTTAGAACTACGGATTTGTCCATGGAATGATTTGCGGGGATGATGTCTGTGGGATCTGGCGCCTTGTTTTATTTCAACCTATCTCAGTTGTTTTAACATCAGCCATAGGAAGGAGATAGTTGCTTATCGTCCTTTTAGCAACTGGACCGAGTAGAAGAATTGTTCTTTGAGTTTGCTTCTATCCGCCGCATTTGAATCGGCGGCGAAGAGATGGATTTCGGCGGAGATAGGCTTCTGGTTGAGGCTAAGAGCGATGAAGACTTCGTCCATCCAGGAGAACCCATGGCTCAGGCTTTTTATCCGGGTGGATTCTGAGAGGCTTTCTTCAGTGAGCTCGAGGAATATGTAGTCAAGATTTTCCCGGTCCAACTTGGCGCTATCCACCACCAGCACTTTCTTGTGGCATCTGAGAATTTCGCCCAGGAGGGAGGTGAAGTTGTCGAGCAGGAAAACGCAGACTCCTGGTGCTGTTCGGTCGGCTTCTTTTTCTAGAAGGCTTCTGGTGAGAGATAGCCCGATCGAATCTTCCGCTTTCAAGGGGTTGCCGATTCCCACCACCGCAAGCCGGCAGCAATTTTCCGAAGACGTTGAAGATGCTTTTGCGCTTCGGTCCTGGTTGAAAGAAGGGCAATTAAATGTCATGGCTTTCGCTGCTCATAATCTTTTCTCGTTCCACAATCATTTTTTAAATCGTTCCTTCGACTGAGTCAAGAATTTACCAGGGTCTGTAGATTAATGGGATAGGTTCCGGTGGAAGAGATATGTTGGCTATAAATTACCTGTCTAAAAAAAGACCCCTTCTAGCAGTAATGGCTTTGCTTGTAACGATTTGCAGTTTTTCAGACTTTTGTGAAAAGTCCTGGGCTACCGACAAGAAAGAGAGCCGGGCCGAGCAAAAGTTGAGAAAGAAAAGAATAAAACAAGGGAAGGCTCTTTATCGCATGAATGGTTGCAATGACTGTCATCGGGTAAAGGGTAAAGGTTGTGATAGAGGAATGCCCCTGGACGGTATCGGCAAAAAGCGCTCCCGGAAGTTTATAGAAGGACACCTTGTCGACCCGGAAGAGCATGTCAAAAAGAACGCCGTTGCTTACGCCAACGCACCGAATATGATGCCGGATATGAATCTCAGCAAGGAAGAGATCGGCGCCATAGCAGAGTATCTTTTCTCCTTGCCGGAGAGAAAATACCCTGAGCAAAAGTAATCAGGCAGAGTGGCTTTTGGATTGTCTTTCAGCGTTTCTTCCGGATTGTCGTTCGGATTATCTTCTTGTTTGGATTATGAGAGGTTGCGCATAGTTAGTACATCTTGGCAAGGCTAGCTCGGCCAGCAGCCAGGAATCTTCTTCTTGTTTGGCAAGTCTTGGCATTAGCCTGGCTGCCAAGGGTTCGTTAATGAAGCTATAAACATTGATCTAATTGATATCAGTAGGTTCTCTTTGATAGTTCAACATTGGTTTTCTCTTTATATATAACTTCGAGGCATATCTAAACCTCACATCACCTCAACCTCTCCCACTTTGGTTTTCAGCCGGATCTTTCCATGTGTTTTTCACATGCAGTTTAGACGGGATGTAGTGAGATTGAGCGCCTAGAAGTAGAAGAGAAACCAAACTGTCGATCCGGCATCGTTATCAACTTCCGACCACATATTCGGAGCCTGAAGCCATTAGCAATCAGGTTCTCGTCGTCTTCCTTTGTGACACTAGGTCCTGCCTGAGCGCATCTTTTTTGGACCTCGTTCCCAGGGTGAGTCGGAAGTTCCAGCACAGCAGAGTTATCTGCTCAATATAAATCCCAAAGGTATAACTATGACGACTGAAAAAACATTCTCCCCCGGACTCGAAGGCGTGATCGCGTGCGAAACCAGGCTCAGCCATGTTGATGGCGAAGCCGGCAAGCTCATTTTCAGCGGTCACAACGCGGTGGATCTCGCTGAAACCAAGACCGTTGAAGAGGTCTGGTTTCTGCTGCGCTATGACCGGCTTCCCGACCAGGCAGAGCTGAAGAAGTTCCGCTCCAAGATCGAGGAAGCAGGCAAGCTCAGCGAAGACGAGTTCAAGATCGCCTTGAGGCTCCGGGATGGTGAACCCCTTTCGGCGTTCCGCAGTATCCTGTCGGCTATTGCGTCCCATCGGAAGCTGAAGCCCTGGCTCAACCGAGACAAGGCTGAGGTGGAAGAGGAGATTCTCAACCTCTGCGCCCTGGCGCCTCAAATTGTGGAGGTGATTCACAAGGGCAAGCGCCCGATCCGCAAAGCCCGCAACCAGGGCTACGCCGAGCGCTATCTCTGGGGGATCAAAGGTCGGCGTCCCGATGCCGAGGCTGTGCGTGCGGTGGAGACTTATCTCATCCTCACCACGGACCATGGCATGAACGCGTCCACCTTCTCCAGTCGCGTCACGGCATCCACCGGCGCCGACATCGGAGCTGCCATCACCACCGGTATCGGAACGCTCTCCGGTCCGCTCCACGGTGGTGCTCCGGGGCCTGTCCTCGACATGCTCGACGAGATCGGTGACCCTTCCTCCGCCGGTCAGTGGGTGGAAGACCAGCTGACCCAGGGACGGCGCATCATGGGCTTCGGACATCGGGTCTATCGCACCGATGACCCCCGGGCTCTCACCCTGCGCCGGGTCGCCGAGCATCAGTCCGGACCCCGGGTTGACCTCGCTCGCGAGGTGGAGAAAGCCGTGCTCGACAAGCTCTCCGAGCGCCAGAAGGAGAAGGCAGCCCGTCTCGGACAGCCGGTCCGTCCCCTGCGTGTTAACGTGGAGTTCTGGACCGCCGTGGTGCTCGAGCATGCCGGCATCCCCCGGGAGCTTTTCAGCTCCACCTTCTGCACCAGCCGCATCATCGGCTGGGGTGAGCATGTCCGGGAGCAGCTCCTGGACAACAAGCTGTTCCGTCCGCTCTCCGAATACACCGGAGCCGACGTCGAATAGCGATTACGCTTCCAAGACGTAACAGTCTGATTTTGCAGTCGATTCGATTGTGGCCGCGCATGATGCGCTCCCTAACCTGACCCTAACCCGCTCCGGCAAAGCATATGGGGTAGGGTTTACTGAATAGGAAAAGTAATGAAATCCGAATCCAGAACTTACAATGGTTTGAAGCCACCGAAAGGCGAGGTGGTCAAGTTTTTTGATGGCAAGCCCCAGGTGCCTGCCAACCCCATCATCCCTTTCATCGAGGGAGATGGTATCGGTGAGGAGATCTGGCAGGCGACCCGTTCCGTGGTCGACGCTGCTGTCGCTGCCGCTTACGGCGGTAAGCGCAGTATCTCCTGGTTCGAGGTCTTCGCCGGTGGCAAAGCTAAGGATACCTTCGACGACTGGCTTCCCCAGGACACCCTTGATGCGATCGCTCACTACGGCGTCGCCATCAAGGGACCTCTGAACACGCCTTCCGGTGGTGGTTTTCGTAGTCTGAACGTGCGCCTGCGTCAGACTCTGGACCTCTATTCCTGTATTCGCCCCATCCATCACATCGCCGGCGTGCCTTCGGTGCTCAAAGCTCCGGAGAAGCTCGACGTGGTCATCTTCCGCGAGAATACCGAAGATGTCTATGCCGGTATCGAGTTTGAGGCAGAGACCGAAGGCGCTCTCAAGATTGCCGGTGTGCTCTCCGAACTGGGCACCGATGTTCGAGACGGCACCGGTATCGGTATCAAGATTGTCTCGAAGGAGGCCTCCCGACGTCTGGTACGGCGTGCCATCGAGTATGCAATCAAGAACGGTCGCAAGTCGGTCACCCTGGTGCACAAAGGCAACATCCAGAAGTACACGGAAGGCGCCTTCTCGATCTGGGGCTATGAGCTTGCTCGCGAAGAGTTCGGTGATCTGACCATCACCGAAGCGCAGCTCTGGGACGAGTATGATGGAGTCCTGCCCGAGGGCAAGATCCTGATTAACGACCGGATCGCCGACGCCATCTTCTACGAGCTTTTGATCAACCCCGAGAAGTACTCGGTGATCGCCACCACCAACCTCAACGGTGACTACCTCTCCGATGCCTGCGCGGCTCAGGTGGG
>JAUIJG010000242.1 GCA_030431355.1 bacterium | reverse complement strand
ACATCACGTTCCCCGGCTTGTTTATCTTCTTTTTGAGTTTCAGTTTGCCTGGTGTCCATAAAAAGCTGTGGATTCTCTCGATTTCAAGCCTCTTTTGTTGGGGGCTCATTTGCACTCTCAACTGGGATCCCTATCAGTTCCGCTATGTGATCCCGGTGGTCGGTTACATATCTCTTGCCGTTGGAGCGCTTATATCAACCCTGCTTTTTAATACTTCCAACAAGCTATTTCGGGCTGGTGGTGTTCTGATTATCTCCTGGTATTTCTTTAGTTTTCTCTATCTCAATTTTGCTCCCTATCCCCTGTCTTTGAATTCTCTTCAAAAGCAGTTTGACCGGTTCGACAAATTGGTGGGCTTCGACCGAGCTAAGAAGAGCGCAAAATATACGGAGCCTCTATCTCCGCTTCCTTTTACTGATTGGGGGCGTGAGTGGGTTATCTCAACCATTCTGAAACATCAAACAGAAGACTGGAGCTATGTTTGTGTTCTGCCTGATACTTTTGAACACAGTACTTTGACGTATCAATACTTGGCTCGCTCCGCCGGAAAGAACATCACATTTCAGACCCTGAGAAATTGGTCCACACGGGGGTACGATTTTCAGTATTCCGACAAAGATCTAGATTCTTTCAACTGGTTTTTGGCACTGGAGAATCAAAAGAGTCGTCCCGGGGCCGTTTTCTCCAGCTCAAAAGCCCAGAAAAACTATGAGGCTCTTGAAGAGTTGCTGCGTAGCTCCGATAGATTTCGAGCCGTCGATGAGCGTTCGATGCCTGATGGTAGCAAGGTGATTTTGTATCGCAATCTGAGCAAGAATTGAGTAGGGCACTCTATTCGGTGCTCTCCGAAATCCGTCTTTTCAGGGCAATTCTACCAATTGCAAATTGCTCATCAAGTTTTTCTGTTCTTTGAAGGAGTGGATTGATGTTCAAATGCAAGAGGCGATCCTCATTATTCAATTTAAACTGATTGAGGTCAAAAGCATATCTGTGCCAGCCTGAATCAGGCAATACGGTGGTTTGGGCAATTGTGCCGGGCACCTCTTCTGTGGCAAGCCAGATTGCCAGGCGTCGCCTGCTTTTGCTCCGGCTCGGAAGAGAGAATTCAATTATAAGGTGGGAATAGTCTTTTGCTTTATAGCTCTTATCGCTCAAATCCAGGCTGATCACCGGTTGCTTGCCTACTAGGGTATAGATATGCGCCGAAGTTTCAGATTTTACCGGCTCACAGTCCATCAGCTGTATCCTCTCTGTGGTTGGAAAGATGAGTTGGTCCTCCGGTTCAATTTTTGGGCAAAGAGGATCGGTATCCGGTCGTTGAAGATTGTCGGAAAAGCGTACTTTATAGGAGGATACACCCAGGCTTTGATTGGTAGCTATCTGGGTGAACAAGGGTTGTTTCTTGTCGCGTTTGATGATGAAGTCGCGGTATGCGTTCTTTGTTGCGTCACCAGCGATCAGCCTTACATTTTTGCCATCCAGCCCTTTGAGCAAGTCGGTTATCTCAAATTCTTTGAGACGTTTATAAAATAGGGGGCAATCAAGACCGCTATTGAACATGATCAACTTGAGACCGCCGAAGTACTTTGATGGATTTTCGAATACACCAATCTGTTCTATGGGAAGCTCGGAGCAGGTAACATAAAGAACATCCTTCTCCTTTGCCAGTTCGGAGGTTAGCTCCTTCAGGGCTATTCTCAATTTGGTAGTCCTTCCCTGAATCGACTTATAGGCATTGTTTGCTTGTGCTATTGCCAGGCAGAGAATCACCATAATCGGTATCAGTAGTATCTTCCTCTTCAAAAGAGATTCAATTCTCGTTGGAGAAGAGTAGAGAAGTAGAAGCACCGCAGTGAAAGATAACATCGAGGTGTAAACTCTCGCGGGGCACTTGATTTTTACGATCAGGGCAATTGCGACTGTTGCCGTAAAGAGATTTAGCAGCATCGATTGTGTCAATGAAAATCGGCCCCTGGCAAGGAGAAATGTGCCAATCGCTATAACGGCAAGTATGGGAGCGGCTGTATCATCTGTGAATATCGAGATGAACTGCTTAGTAATGGCATCAAAATCGTGGATAGGGCTCTGGGATGAAAGATGTCGGTAAACGGTTCTAAGGTTGTCGTCTGAGAACTCCGGGGAGCTAAAAAACCACAGGTAGAGCATCTCTATCTCTTCCGGACCCCAGTTGACGGACTGCAAAGCTCGTTCTGTCACCTCGCTGCTGGATCTCAAGGCATTTGTATTGGTTAGTTTCCAGATAGCCTCATTGTGATTGTATATATCGTTCCATTTTTGATCCGCCTGGTAATAGAGTCTATGGGTTTGATAGAGGCACATTGATAGGAGAGCCGCGATACTCAATGGCAATATCGCAGAAAAAAGCTGTCTGGGTCTTAGTTTTCTTATCTGTATGATGGCCACCACCGCAAAGGTTAGAAGGAAAATGAGAATTGCTGATGGAGGTCGATAGATCGTTGCCAGTCCGAAAAGAGCGATACTACCAATGATGTATTTGTTAGCCATGCCTTTCTTATTGAAATGAGTCATGGCGCTCAATAGAAGTAGCGCGGCCGCTGTGCCGAGCAGAGTCGCGACCGTTGTGTACTGAATTAATAGGAGGGGTCGTGTTAATGCAATTGCGGCAAGAGCTATCACAAAGTAAACGCCTTTTCCGGTGAACTTGCGAATGAGTAAACTTAGCACTACAGATAGTGCCAGTATTTGTCCTGATACTAAGTAGAGCCCGTACCAGGCAAAGTCGGGCATGGCTTTGTACAAAATAGTGAGTAGATGGCTGGCTAAGAAGTTTGAATAGATCAGGTGAAAATCAGGCTGATCCACTGTACCGGTGCCCGATGCTTTCATCGCCATTATGACATCGTCATTGGTCTCAAACCCTGGTTGGCCGAATAATCCATATAACAGGCAAATATATGTCACGGAGATAAGAACGGCAGAGAGCCAGGGGTGGCGGACAACCACTGGGCGTTTGTCAGGGGTGGCTTCTGTCGCTTTCAATTTATTTCAGTTGCATGGTTGCCGGGTCGTTTTTTCTTATTAGACCGACTCTACCTATTTTTATTTTTTTAGAGTCGAGCAGTGATTGAATATAGAGTGTTTTTATATTCACCTGGTTGAGGACGTCGGTATCATCGAAGGTGTCACTGAGTTTGAAGAAATATCGATGTTCTTTGCTGTCCGGGAGCAGGCGGGAAAGGAGAGCATGCCCGTATTTGTTGTAGTCTTTCAACCAAAGGAAGAGTTGTCGGTTGTCTGCAATCGTTTTGTCCACGGCCAGTTCGACATAGAGGTGAGAGTATTCTTTGGTTCTTAGATAGTAGTTGCCCAGGTTAAGACAGATCATAGGTTGGGTGCCTGTGATTTCAAAATTGCCATGGCCAACAGGTTTGAGGTCCAGGAATTTGCTCTTTACTCCAGGAAGACTAACCGAATCTCCCTGAAATAGAATGAGATCATTTGATCCCGGTATTGGAGAAAGTGGAGACTGCTCGGTATCCGACCTTGTCAGGTCTGTTAAGAATTCCACTCCGTAGCCTGTTAGATCCAACTTCTTGTTGTGGACAACAGGAATGAATTTAGGTCTGAGCTTCAGGTGTTCTGCCATATATTCTGCCAGACAAAGCCTGGTGGTATTGCTCACCACAAGCAGAATATTCTTTTTGTCTAGTTGTTTCAGAACATTTGAAATACCGAATTCCTGTACTCTCGATTCGAACGTTGGTGAGTCGAGAAGGCTGTTAAATCCAAGTAGTTTCAGGTTGCCAAAGTAAAGGTGCAGGTCTTCCAATACACCTACCAGCTCGTAAGGGAATCTTCCACCCCAGAAAATGGTCAAGGCGCCTTTCTCTTTAGATAGTTCATTTGTGAAGGCTTTTAGTTCTATTCGCTTCTCTATCAAGGATTTTTCGAAATGAGAGTACGAGAGGATGGTGGAGCAGAACAAGAAGCCGATCACTAAGAGCAAAATGCCATTTGTCAGCCTTGCCTTTAGGGTCGTTCTAAGCGCTCCCGGAGAAGAGTAGAGAAGGAGTATGAGTGCAACCAGCTGAAACATCGATGAATAGACTCTCACTGGGCATTTGATCAAGAACATCAGGGCGGAGGACAATGCAAGAATTGCCGCAATCATTGATATTGAATGAAGTAGTGGCATTCTTACAGATCCAAGCCAGAAGCAGGAAAAAATTATGACCACATACGTCGGCAGTAGAGAGATATCTTTGAATATCATCTCAAGCTTTTCCGTGAAATGGTTGATGTTGAAATATGGATTTAGCCGGGGC
Organism: bacterium; assembly: GCA_030431355.1. The sequence continues at coordinate 3,780 of JAUIJG010000242.1, read as the reverse complement.
AGTTTTCTATCTAACTCTTCCAGCGTGCTGTCTTGGTACTGGGGCGCTCTGAAGAACCAGGAATAAAAAAGCTCAATGTCTGTTGAGCTCCATCCGGCAGAATCGAGGGCTTCAATGGTTCTGGCATCCCGGGCCAACAAGCGGTCGGAATTAATTAGCTGCCAGGATGCTTTGCAATGGGTGTAAAGGTTGTGCCACTCCGGCTCCATTTTATAGAAGATTCCGTTTAAATAATTCAGAGCAAAAACGGAAACAGAAGTTACGGCAAACACCATGGCGGCCACCTTGGCGCGTCGGAAGCTGAATCTTCTAATGAGCTGCACGGCTAGAAGAATTACGAGAAGGATGATAATTAGGATTACGCTTTGCCACCGAATCATGGAAGCGTAACTAAATAGTAGAATGCTGCCTAGCGAGTATCTAAGAACTAGCCGTTTATTTCTGCAGTGCTCTATTGCGTAGAACAGCATAATACCAGCAGCAATGGCAAGTAATGATGATGTGGTGGTGAACTGGACAATTAAGATAGGTCTCAAAGACGAGAACAGAGCCAGAAGTACCAGAGGCAAAGCCAGTTTTGAAGTGAACTTTTTACTTAGAACTCTTACGATTACTGTTAGGGCAATAATCTGGGAACCAATAAGATATAACCCATACCAGGGGATATGTGCTTGCCATTTGAAGAGTTGGCTCAGCACTATTCCAATAAGGAAATTGCTGTAGATCATGTGCGGATCCGGCGTTTCTGAGAACCCGCAACCAGCTACTGTCATAGCCATCAGAACGTCGTCATTGGTCTCATAGCTGGGCTGACCAACGAAAAGATAGAGTGCCGCAAAGAACAAAACCACTATTATCAGCGAGGTCAACCATGGCCTGACTGATTTGGAAATTATATTCGGGAAATTAGTGGGCTTCTGCATTAGAGCTACATCGCGATTTTGATTATTTCTCCTGGCTCTTAATAGTAGAGCAGAGTTAGTTTCTTGAAACCATCAAGCTTGTACCTGAAGAGGCTCTAATGCATTGAAAAAGTGAAGTCAAGAATCCTACCTGGTAGAAATCTTGACTTCAACTGGTTCTAAATCCGGTGACTTCGGTTTCTATTCGACAGCGAATGAAATTCCTCTGATTTGGATTTACATCTCTTTGCCGAGATTTTTCAAGAGACCGACACCAAGTCCCACAGCGGCTCCTGTTGCGGCTGTCTTTCCTGCTGTTTTGTATTTGCCTCTCTTCTTGGCCGCAAGCCCCAATCCGGCGCCAGCCAGAGTGCCCTGGGCCACGTCTTTAACTATAGGATGACGTTTCATCGTATGGCTGGATTGAATCAGTCCCACTCCAGCACCAGTGCCTGCTCCGATGGTAGAGCCCCGCAGAACTCCTTTCTTTGTGACTAGACCTGTGACCGCACCAACTCCGGCACCAACTCCGGCGCCTACCGTGGCGCTTTTTACTTTAGGATGTTGTTTCCAGTAGGACTGCTTTGTTCCTGACTTTACTGTGCTTCTTGAAGCATTTCCCTGTAGTTTGGTCTGGGCTGCCGCAGGCTGCACGGGTAGCAAGTAACTTCCTCCCACCACTAGCGACAGAGATACTGCTGCCACCAGATTCAATAATTTCGTATTCATTTACTCCTCCTGCAATTTCTAGATGGATTGCTTAAAACCTTGCCTACAAGTGCTCTGACGAATTCTCCAATAGAACGTTTCATCACCACATAAGGTGATGTTAATGTAATTATACAGAAGTTGTAATGGTGTCAAAGGTGAAACCACCGCCCGGCGGTGCATTTAGCCATATTGAATGCCAAAAACAGAAGATTTATATGTGTTTGCGCCTGGTTTGAGCCCCTACAAAGATATACTCTTTCCTATACTATTAGGACGCTCAATGTTGCCGATAAGTTATTATTGTCCTTTTGACAACCCGGCGGCATGCGGCGGTACCGGCTGTAATTGATAACCGGTAGACCTAACGGTGATGTAGCCATTGACTTGCAAGAATTCTCGGGAGCTATGGAAATGACCACAGTGAGTTTGAAAGAGACGCCTATTGCTGATGCCCATCGAGCGCTTGGTGGACGGATGGTGGATTTTGCCGGCTGGAATATGCCTGTGCAGTATAAGTCCATTGTCACCGAGCACAAAGCCACCCGAGAAAAGGTTGGTTTGTTCGATGTGTCTCACATGGGCGAATTTCTTGTGACCGGAGATCAGGCAGAAGAGTTTTTGCAATACATGATCCCCAATGACATGAATCGGATCAAGGAGCCCAACAAAGCGTTATACACCCAACTTGTAAAAGAGGATGGCGGCTGCGTCGACGACCTGATTATTTATAGAAGGGAAGAAGACTTTCTCCTCATCGTTAACGCTTCCAACATTGATAAAGATTGGAAGTGGCTGAATAGGAATCTTGAGCAGCACAGAGATAAGTATCCTTCGGTCAAGATGGAAGACATCTCGGACTCCAAAGGTCTTTTGGCCTTGCAGGGTCCCAACGCCGTCGAACTGCTCTCTGGCATTGTCGGCGAGACTTTAGTCGGAATGGGTTCGTTTACTTATAAAGAAGCCACTGTTGACGGTGTCACGTTCGGATTTGGAAGAACAGGCTACACCGGTGAAGATGGATTTGAAATTCTTATGCCGGCGGAGAAAGCTACCTGGTTGTGGAATATGCTTCTGGAGAGAGGCAAAGAGTTCGGTATAGAACCCTGTGGATTGGGGGCAAGGGATACTTTGCGCCTTGAAGCGGGCTTGCCACTTTATGGTCACGAGTTAGAGGAAGACATCACCCCGGTCGAAGCTGGTCTGGGTTGGAGCGTTAAACCGGACAAAGGTGATTTTCTGGGCAGAGATGTGTTAGCCAGCCAGAAGACCGAGGGAGTAGGCAAAAAGGTTGTCTGTTTGAAAGCTGATGGTCGTGCTCTACCAAGGCAGGGTTATGAAGTGGCTGACCCGGAATCCGGAAAAGTTATTGGAAAGGTAACCAGCGGCTCCCAGGGAATTCATGTGGGCTATCCAATAGCCTTCGCCTTAATCGAAGATGTGACCCGGGGCAAACTCGGTACCACTCTGAATATTTTGATCCGAGATCGGCAGGTGCCGGCGAAAGTGGTTAAGCGACCTTTCTACAAAAGGAAGTAAAGCCACAGGGTTGAGCTGAGCAGACAGGAGATTGCCAGGAGATCCAGCATTCTCTCCTGGGGAGTACTGCGAAGATTCATGAGTTGCGCGTGGCAGCCTGTATTGGTTGAATTTCTATCCATTGTCAAAACCTCTTCTGGCGATATATCGAATTGACCGAACTTGTTCCATCTTTAGGGGTAGCCAAGGGGCGCTTTCTAAAGAAGATCTATAAACTTGAAAGCAAAGCGATATATCTGCATGGTTAGCTTGATAAAATCTGTTCTGTTAAATCCTGTTCGGTGCTTTTCCTTGACAAGCGCTGTCAGCAAATCAGCTCGAAGTTATTCCACCGGGAGACACTATGCTTGCCTATCCACAAGAACTGAAGTATGTAAAAACCCACGAGTACATCAATGTAGAAGGTGATGTGGCTACTATCGGAATTACCGCTTTTGCGGCCGATCAGCTGGGTGATGTGACTTACGTAGAGCTCCCAGGAGTGGGGGACAAATTTAAGCTGGAGCAAAAGTTCGGCGTAATTGAGTCAGTTAAGTCCGTATCCGACCTGTTTATGCCGCTTAGTGGCGAGATCGTTGAAATCAACGAGCAACTTGTACAAGAGCCAGAATTAGTAAACCTTGATTGCTAC
>JAUIJG010000241.1 GCA_030431355.1 bacterium | reverse complement strand
GAACTTTCATTCTAGATTGGCTCTCAGAACGCTGGGCTATGGAGCTTGGACCGGACAACTACAGTCTACCCGGGTACTTCGGCAACGAGCGATTTGGCTATTACAGGCTCGCCACAAAAGGTCAAAACACCCTGGAGATAAACGGCCGCAATCAAATGGTGCAGGCATCATCACCGGTGACCGCATTTGAAGACCGGGGCGATAAATTTGAAGCCACCATGGATCTTACCGAAGCCTATCAATCTGATACTGCCCCGGCGCCTGTGATCTCCGACAGAAAAGAGAGAGTCACAAGAACTTTCAAGGTGCTCCGGACTGGAGGACAGGATTTCTGCCTGGAGCTCTCGGACAGAATCGAAGGGAAGAAGGGCGAATCCTGTGTATGGCACCTGCACACGGACAAAATTATCAGATTGAAGGCAGCTGCCAGGCGTGCGCTGTTTAGCTCCAGGGACTCGCAGAGGAAGCTGACCGCCGAAATTTTAAGACCCGCGGGTGCTCAATTTACATTATCGCCCATAGAGCTATCGACAAAAGAGCGAAGTATAAAGGGTGTTGTGGACCTGCAAATCCATATTCCCGCCCTTGAAAGCAAGACCGATCTGGTTGTCAGGTTCAGCCCGGGTTGACACAAACCCCCACTTTGCAACCAACAAATAAGGATTCAGCCAAGCCACAATGCTAGAATCCCTAGAAATCTGGCAAGAAATGGAGTAGTGAGCATGGCACATACCATAGAAGCGGCAAGGTCCAGTCGGGCTAGTTGCAAGTCCTGCAGGTCCAAAATTGAAAAAGGCGAATTGAGATTTGGCGAAGAGGCTCCGAATCCATTTATGGATGGGGAGATGGGTTATCGCTGGCACCATCTCAAATGCGCGGCCAAGAACAAAACAAACATTTTTCTAGACACCCTGGATGAGGTCGAGATAGAAGTTCCTGATAGAGAAGAGCTGATTAAACTGGCTAAGACAGCGGAAAAAGAGCCCCCGAAGAAAGCTCAAAGAAGTCCCTATGCGGAATACGCCAAGACCGGTCGTAGCTCTTGTATCGACTGCAAAGGCAAGATTGAAAAAGGGGTTCTCAGGGTCAACGTCTATATCGAACCCGAAGAAGAAGGCGGTTTCGGTCGCAAGGGATTTGCCCATGCCGAGTGTAGCTCCAAGTTCAGCAACGGCAGCGCAGACGACATGATGACCGAGATAAGAAATAACAGCAACGGTTTGGAAGAAGCTGACTATGAAAAGCTGGAAGCGATAATAGTCAGTTAACAAAAACGACTAGTCTTTCGTGTCTTTCTAATTTTTGGAAACTTCAGAACCGACGCAAGCTAAGCCCTCAAAAAACGGCTGGGCTTCAGGGAACTGTGTATCTATCACGATCTCCCCGGTCTCATTGGAAGCATAGCCCCAACCTTTAGTATCCGCCACCGGTGTCAATCCGCTGGCGGATATCTTTATCAGCTTGCTGAAGTCTGCCCGAGGAACAGCCACAGCCACTTTCGAAAAGGCTTTCGGAACCAACACCTGTCCTTCCCTGTCGATAATCTGACTTTTGCCGCCTGCGACTCCGACAACGGCCGAGCCATCGATAAAGCTTCCGGCATAGAAATATTGGGGAGAGATAACCACCTCCCCTTCAGTATTGAGATAGCCCCACTTTCCATCCTTTTGAAAGGCGGCAAGTCCCTGGCTAAACTCCCCTGCTTCGTCATAGGTTGGCTCAATAAGCCATTTTCCACTATCTTTAAAATATCCTGTTTTGCCATCGATCTGGATTCTAGAGATACCATCTTTGAAGTCACCGATTGTATCGGCTGTGATGGGCAGAGCGATGGAGCCGTTGCGGTCGAGTAATCCCTGATGACTTAGATCGTGGACTACCGCGAAACTTCCGCCAAAATCATCGACTTTGACAAACTGAGACTGCGTGATCAGTTCCCCGTTCCGGTCGATGAAAGTCCATAACTTTCCTTTGCGCACTGCCGCCAATCCATAGGAAAAGTCCCTGGCTCGATGAAACTGGAAAGGAATGGCGACGGAGCCATCCGTAGTGAGATATCCCCAGCGATTTCCTTTTCGCACCAGGGCCAACCCCTCATGGAAATCCCCCGCGTCATCAAACCGGGGCGATACCACATAAGAACCACTCTTGTCTATGAAACCATATTTGAGATTTTCAGTCTGAAAGAAAGAAGGCATCAACCTCGGTAGCTTAGTGTCAGCCGCCTCAAGTGCGAACTGCGCCACAAAAGCAAAGACCATCGGGTCACTCTTCATTCGCGCCAGAAGAACATTGGAAATCAAAACCAGGGATGCCACTATCATCAGTGCTTTTATCTTTTTCACTTGCTCCTCTCCGCATCACTACCAATTTTAGCCCTGGTCGAAGCAGGTCCATGAAGACTAAGACTAGAACTAGAACTAGAACTAGAACTAGAACTAGAACTAGGTCCGGATTCGCCGCCGGACTCTAACAACACATACCTGGAGCTGAAACGATCAATTACGGTTTGTCTGTTCTGATAGACCGTCAAACAAGCGAACGCACCATATAAGGAATAGAAAAGGCCCCAGCCGACCAGGGGGATAAAGACCGGATTCAACCATGCTAACTGGCCCATTCCTTGCAACAAAAAGCCTGCGCCGCTTACAAGCAATGCGATGGGAAGCAAGCTCACATAGACAAAAGCCTGGACAAGCTGCTTCAGAAGAGCATCTTGCAAACTGATGGGGCTCAGATCCAGATTTGTCACTTTCAAGTCCATCAAAGCTTTGCCCGGTGAGGCTTGCCATGGACCGGATTCAAACATGGCCATAACAAACATGGCACAAGCCAGTGAAAGAAAAGCACCAAAGGCCTGGGTGGTCCCCATCATAATCCATCCCTGGGTGGCGGTGTTCGGCGATGGCAGCAGATAGGCGCCGGCAAACACGACAAGAACCACCACCAGTGTCTCAATGGAAGCCACCGCCACACAATCTACTAAAGCTGCCGGTACTCTTCTTAGAAGACCGGCGCACTGAATAGTCTGATCTACGCTTGCTCCGGCCTCAGATTCGGAACTATCGCGAGTCGTATCAATAACTTTGCTACCGCATAAAAAATCATGGAAGAGCTGTAGCTTAGTCCCGAATAAAAGATGGACAAACGGAAAGAGGATCAAAGCCGCCGAAACCATTCTGGCTCCATGGCGCATGACCACCTGCATATAACTCAGACGCTCACCATTTGCATTAACCACCTTAAGGTTGAAGAGCTTCTTTCCAGGAGTAGCTCCCTGCTTACTCTCATAAAGCAGATGAAAAACAAAGTTCAGCGGTAGAAGACTAAAAAATAACTGACCCCTATAACCGTCAAGAAATGAGGGACCAAGAAAAAGACCGAAGAACATGAACAATATGAGCACGACAAATCCGGAAAGACTCAAAACATCGAGGAATGCGATAGCGAAAGCCACCGCGCTTAAATAAAGCACTTTATTGAAGGGGGTGAAATCTCCTCCGGCCAATAGAAAAGATGCCACAACCGTAGCTCCAAGGGAGCCCATAATTAGTGCGTCCACAACCTTAGAGCCGCAACGCTTCAACAGAATTATTTGCCAGTTTTTCTGCGAATCTATTAAAGCGACTGAATCCGCTTTCTTTTTGTCCAGGTGCATTTTTGAACACTCTTACTAAAGTATCTTCAATTATATTTGCTTCCGCTTGACATCCGCGGGTCATTAACCTTCATTTAATGAAAGTCCCGGGTATTTCCTGGATTCCAGAAATGCCCCGGCGTCATTTCATAACCGATATAATTGAAAGAGTCTCGACCAAATCTATCTCTTTCTAGCGCTCAGGCAGGTAAGAAATCCCAAAAGGTCCATCATCCTTGGTCTATCGAATTTCAAAAGCATTAATTCAAATACTTTTGCTCAGCCTCGTCTTCCTCTGGGGTCCAGACTCCATGGCCCAGGACAGCCTGGCAAGAGCCCAGGCTCTTTATCAGGCAAAAGACTACCAGGGCGCAGCCCAGATTTTTCATAGCCTCGCCCAGAAGCCGAACGGAGCAACAGCCAGTTATTACCTGGCCCTCTGCTACCACAATTTGAAAGCGTCAAAAAACGCAACCACTGTTTTCAAACATATCATCGATCGTTGGCCCGATTCGAAAGAGGCAAAACTAGCCAGAGCCTATCTCACCCTGGGTGATTCTAAAAACACAAAATCTACTGTCGAGAGCGCGAAGAAGAAGCCGGAAAAAAAGAGTCTATTTCAGGAAAAGATCTCTTACAAGGAGTGGAAAGCACTGCCGGAAAAATCCCGCATTCCTTATAGAAAGGAGAGGGGGCACCTGGGCGTAAACGCCAGGGTGAACGGTCACGACTGCAAGATGATTTTCGACACCGGCGCCTCTTCCTGTACTTTGAGCACCACAGACTTTCCCAATGTAATACCAGCAGCGGTCTTAGCGAGAGCCCAGAGAATCCCCATGGCCAGACCACATGGCATGAGTATAGGCAGACTGTGCGTCGTGGAGATTAGCCTGCATGATATTACAAGAAAAGTAAAAATCCTTGCCACCACCGAATCAGGAGTAAGCCTCATAGGACAGAACTTCTTCAAAGAGTACTCCTATTCCATCGATGATTTCTATGTGCGTCTCACCAAAGAGCCTTTTGAAGACGGGACAGAGAGCAAAACCAGACCGATTGTGGCAGCTACCAATGGCAAAACCAGGGTCAAAGGAGTACAACAGAATCAAGATCGTTGGATACTGCCTTTCAAAAATTACAACAACATCATGCTGGTGCAAATAGAAGTTAACGGTCATAAAACAGCCGCTTGCTTTGATACCGGATGCGCGGTCGATGGTATCGCCATGCCACCGCATCTTTATAGCGAATTAGGGATCAAACCGAAAATCACTATGTATTCATCGGGTGTGGCGGAGCGTGTCGTGGTCGGCCCGATTCACAAGTCATACGTAAAAATATATCCGGCGGCAGGTCTATCCTTCCTATTGATCGGACCTAAGATATTCGACAGACCCTATACCGTCGACCAAAAAGCTAAATGTATAAGGTTCGACTATTGATACCAATTCGGTTACCATTCTAAGGTTCCACCAACCGAAGCGATCTATTAATATGACAACCTCGATGCCCCAGGGCCAGGAGAAGTCCCTTAATTTCTCAGAAGCGTTCAACTTTGCCAAAGACAATATCGGCAAATATTTCGTGATCCTTCTTCTGATCAACCTTATCTATACTCTCGGTCCCAACGCCATAGCTTTTCTATTCAAAATGATCGGACTGCAACCGGTGGGAGCCATACTGGGAGGCATCGCCTCTCTGCTTATGGTCGGCGGTTTCATGCATGTCTTTGTCACCGTAGCGGAAGAAGGCATGCCGGAGATCTCATATCTATTTCAGAAGCCGGGATTCTTTCTTCGATTTTTACTGGCTGGGATCATAATCGGTATCGGTGCTGCACTGGGACTACTTCTGCTCATTGTTCCAGGGGTGATTTTCATTCTCCACACCTGTTTCACTTTCCCTCTAATGGTTGATAGAGACTGCGGTGCCATAGAAGCAATTAAATTAAGCTCCGAACTATCCAAAGGAACCCGCTGGAAACTTCTTGGATTCGGTGCCCTCGTCTTTCTGATGCTATTCTTCGTCACCACGGTTTCTGTCTTTATAGCAGCTATTCCGGCGGTGGCGATGAGCTTCGTCATGCACTTCAAACCGGAAGATGTCGGTGCGTTCCTGGGAGCGCTGATCAATCCTTTCGTGATGATACCTTTCCAGCTTCTTATGGCTAACTGCTATCTGCAGCTCAGAAACCAGAGCCTTCAGACCGGTCATCCTCAGTTCTAACAATAGGCGAAAGGCGCTGAGCCCAATCAGATTTTTAAAATAGCCTGGATGCGTTTGTCCAGCTTTGCCGCTTCCTGCTCTCGATCGCAGATACGCAATAAATTGGCATAATTTTCCAGGAATAAAACCAGCTCGCGGTCGGTGGGACCGACACTGGCTTCCATGATTTTAAGAGCCTTCAGATAAGTTTGCTCGGCGTCCTGATAGCGTCCCTGAACTTTTAGACAGTTGGCGAACTTATTCAAAGTCTGAGGCAAACGCAGGTCTCCGGGAGCGAATTGCTCGGCAAGCTCCACCGCCTGGAGAAAATGCCTCTCGGCCTCATAGTGATTGCGAGAAGCCATGGACTGCTGACCTGCCACATTGTGCATATGCCATAGCCCGCTATTGGCTTGCGGCTTACCAGGGTCATCGGCCTCGGTCGGGTTTTGCCCATCCATAGCCTGGCTTTGTCCTGCCCCCATGGGCAGGTTGCCCTGGTCAATGCCACCGGTTTTGAAAGTCTGGCTCAGGCCCGCAGCCATTGGGGCAGAAGCCATATTTCCCGGTTGCCCACCCTGAAGATGGGGTCTGCCTGGCATATTTTGCCCGGGCACCGCTCCCGGCGGCGATCCGGCAGATTCAGGAGCCCCGGCGTTGAAAGCCCCGGGACGCAAAGCTTTGTGCAGGCCGGAAGCCTGGATCCCAGTGGGTCGAGCATTCTGACCGGCTTCTTGTTTTGGAAAAACCGGATTGTCGGTGCTTGTCCCCCGGCCTTTCTTCCAGCGGTTTCCCATGCCGCTTCCGCTGGTGGGAACCGGTCTCTGGATGGCAGAAACCTGAGTGCCGACATGCTTCACCTCCTCCAGATAGCCTGCCAGCTCACCTGCTGACTGGAAGCGATCGTCCGGGTTTTTCAAAATGCACTTGTGAATCAAACTTGCTATCTGTAGCTCCTGCTCCGAGCGACAAAGAGCCGCCAGAGGCGAAGGAGCGGCATTGAGATGCATCTGGATAGTCTGCATGGCGTTTTCACCCCGGAAGGGAGGATTACCGGCAAAACACTCATACATCACACAGCCGAGAGAGTAAATGTCAGCCCGAGCGTCAACCGTGCTTCCCCGGCACTGCTCAGGACTCATATAAAGGGGACTACCTATCGCCTCACCGGTGGCGGTAAGCTGCTGCATGGTAACCCCGCTATCCGCCAGTACCTTGGCGATTCCGAAATCCAGAAGCTTGATATATCTGTCACCTTCAATCACCTGGAGCATTATATTGCTGCTTTTTATATCCCGGTGGATAACATTTTTGCGATGGATATAGTTGAGGGCTTTCAGTGCCTGGCCGAAAACTTCTATAAAGTCCTCATTGCTGCATCTTCCAAACTTCTTCACAAGCTGACCCAGGCTTGCTCCTTCCACATACTCCATTACGAAAAATGGCTCACCGTCTACAGTGTAGCCAAAATCAAAAACAGCAACCAGGTTAGGATGAGAGAGTTGTCCGCCGGCTCTCGCCTCTGTCTCGAAGCGGCTCAAGCTGGATCTGTCCTGAATCAACTCCATATTCAAGACTTTGATAGCCACCAACTTATTGAGCTGGGCATGGCGAGCCTTCAAAACCGTACCCATGCCGCCAGATCCAAGTAAACCCATTAACTCATACCGGTCCGAAGGAACACTGGGAACGCGTTCATTAGGCGGGTTATTGCTACCAGCGGAAGGATGGTTGGTCATAAGCAAAGAGTATTAGTAATAAAGCAGCCATTATTGACATGCCCCCCACCCAGAACCTCTAAACGATTTTAGCGAGCGTCATCAAAAATTTATCAAGTCAAAGCCTGGAAGATCTGCTTAAGAAGTTCTTTGATAGGCATCACAGATGCCACTAAAGGCAGTGCGGGTAAAAGAGTGGCGCAGGTGAAGACCACTATCATTTGCCGACTTATCAAAGATGGCTTCATACTCAACACCGCCTGGTAACTGCCGTTCATATCGGCAAGAGCAGACGGATCGGTGCTGGAGACAATCAAATCCTCAGGGTCCCGGCGCTCTCCAAGCCAGCGGTCGGAAAACTGATGGCAGAGTCGACTACAGAGTTCACCATAGGAAAACACACCGTTCAACTTCGACTTCGCCAATACCGGAGTAAACAAAAGCAATGGCGAGCAAAATAAAATCAAACTAAGAATCAGATAGAGAAAGCCAAGATTGCTGAAGGACTGCAAGCTCACGTTCATGTAATGA
>JAUIJG010000240.1 GCA_030431355.1 bacterium | reverse complement strand
TATACACTAGAGATGCTACTAATAGCGTTTGAACATGCTTTCAGATTGCAGTCTGTAACGCAATTTAGCATTCCTGACCGATGACGGAATGACCCGTTTTTCTTAAACTTTTTATCTGGAGGTGGTCGAAAAAGATGGTGGCACAGAATTCAAATTCCCCGCTGGCACAACAGAACCTGGATGTCGAAACCAGTGGAACCAGAGAGTTGCCGGAGAAAAAGATCGATTCGGTATCGCTCATATACGTACCACTCCATCTCGGCGGACCCCATAAAGGCACCAGTATGGGACCGGCTGCCATACGAGTGCAGGAACTATCTGAACGTATTCAAAAACTTGGATTCAAAGTGGCTTCTGAAAAGGAGATCAACATTCCCCACACCGTTTGCTGGTGGGACCAGAATTCAACTGCTAAATGTGTGCCGGAAATTACCCAGGTGAGTCTTGAAGTGGCGGAGGCTGTGGAGTCGGCCATGGAAGCCGGCACTATACCGATCACTATTGGTGGTGACCACTCCCTGGCCATTGGTAGCATCGCCGGGGTGTCCAGCTACTACCGAAAGCGAAAAGAGGAGTTCGGTCTTGTCTGGTTCGATGCTCATGGAGACATCAACACGCCTGCCACATCCGCCAGCGGAAATGTTCACGGAATGCCCTTTGCCGTCTCTCTTGGCCATGGCGATAAGCGCCTCACCGAATTGCTGGATTACTCACCAAAGGTTAAGCCGCATCGGTCTGCCCTCGTCGGTATCAGAGATCTGGACCAGCCGGAGAGGGACATTATCAATCAGTCCGGCATTACCCCATTCACCATAAGAGACATCGACCATTTAGGTCTGGGAAGGGTCACTGACCTGGCCCTGGGCGCTATGGGACACGACATTTCCGGTTTGCATCTCTCTTTCGACATCGATGTTATTGATCCTGATACCGCGCCCGGTGTTAGCACCGCAGCCCGAGGCGGTCTCAATTACAGGGAGAGCCACCTTGCTCTCACCCTGCTTGCTGAGTCTCAGATGCTCAGATCGATAGATATAGTAGAGTTGAATCCGGCTTTCGATGTAAGGAATCAGACTGCTGAGCTTGCCGTTGAGCTTGTTCTATCCTGTCTGGGCAAACGGATTTTGTAGTAGCGCCGCTGTTCAAAATCCTGAAAATGAGCTGGAAAGTCAGCGAACCGTGGCTGCGCGCATGCTGTATATGCGTCGGATATGTTTTTGGCGGGGCTAGACACCATGCAAATGTCGTACTATACTTTTGTATGTGTCCCGGGGGAATCCAAAGAAATAACCATGAAAGCACTTCCAACCAGACAACAGAATGTACTAGATGCAATAGTCGTTCTCACCGATAAGAACGGCTACCCACCTTCTCTTGCTGAGCTTGCCAAAGAGCTTGGTCTCAAGAATCGCATGACCATTCATCAACATGTGGCTGCCTTGAAGAAAAAAGGATTGGTCAATTGGGAGCCCGGACTTAACCGGTCCCTCACCGTATTAGAAGAAGGACTAAAGCATTTATCGGTGGAGCCGGCCAACGATCATTATCTAAGCGGGCAATCGACATCCTCTAGTTCTAGTGACGATTCCTCCCATGAGTCCGAACCGAGAGGAGTTCCCATGCGGGGCAGAATTGCCGCTGGTTCTCCCATCGATGCCATGGAGACTTCGGACTATCTGGACCTTGATGCCGATTACACCACCAGCGGTTGCTTCGCCCTTGAGGTCCGCGGTGAGTCGATGATTGAAGATGGAATATATGATGGGGACATGGTAATCATAAAACCTAATCCGTCTCCGATGAATGGAGAGATTGTGGTTGCTTTACTCGAAGACGGTTCGGCCACATTGAAGCGATTCTACAAAGAGAACGGGCAGTTTCGTCTACAGCCGGCGAACTCTTCCATGGAGCCCATTTTCGTAAAGTCTAAGGAAGATTTGAATATTCAAGGTACCGTGGTCGGTCTCTTCCGTAGAATGTAGTGAAAACTAGCTACATTCGTCCATTATACGAACTCTAGTCTGAATAGCATCTTCTTACTTGAAGAGTTTCTTCATTAGTTTTGGCATCGGCTTTGCCGTATCGACTTCAAGAGTCCGCTCATTTTCATAGCGCACCAGACCTGGTTTCTTTTTGTCTACCTTTTTTACATGCTTGCATCGGGTGTATATAACCCGTACTTTTGCACCGGCAGCGGATTTTGAGAGACGAGCCGCCACCTGGGCTGCTTCTTCCATGGTGGCTTTCGGTGGATCTTGTTTGGTTGCCGTTACTCTTACAAGTACATGGGCACCACCTTTACCCAGCACATGGAACCATAAATCATTGGGGTTGGCCACTTTGCTTATTAGTTGATCGTTTTCATTCTTGTTGCGACCGACATATATTGTCCAGCCATCTGAGGAGATCAAGCTCACCAACCTTGGCTTATTGCCCCGGGACTTGGACTTACTGGAATCCGGTTTCTTTGTCTCCTGATGTTTCCTTCCTGCCAGGGTATCTTTAATCCTGCGTAGGTCGCTTATCTCCGGGGCTTGCTCCGCTTTTGCCAAAAGGTCATTGAGAATGAAAAGTCGTTTGTCGACCTCGGATATGGTGCTCTGTGCCGCTCCTCTTCTTGCCCTCGCTTTAGCGTACTTCCGGTAGTAAGACTGGGCATTTTGTACCGAGCTCAAATTTGGATTTAGCTCGACCTCGACTTTCCCTCCGTTGTCTGCTGTCCAGCTGTCTAGTTCAAGGATGGTTTGTCCTGGCTGGATCTCATGCAGGTTGCTGAGGATCATATCCCCTGTGGTTTTTAGCTTCTCAAGCTCCTCTCCATCGCTGAGATGAGATGACGCGATCGATTTTCGCGCTTCCAACTTAGTAGCCTCGGCATTGATTTCAGATTTGATTTTTTCCCGCAACTGCATGTAGTGCTCGCGCGCTTCCAGCGATCTGAAATAATTCTCCACCAGTTCATTTACCGTGGGGTAGGACTGCCAGGCTGACGCATCTGCCTTCGCATACCATCCCAACAAAGAATAGCGGCTTAAATCGGTCATCATCTCAGGGGCGAAAGAATCACAATCCTTGAGCTGCTTTATTTTCTCCAGAAGAATTTCATCGGCATTTTTCTGATTTGGCAGATTTTTGATCTCGTTGTCGAGCCCTGTGGCGGCAATTACCTCTTCACAGAGGTGTTTGCCGAGTCCGGTAAAGGTGGTGAGTAGCCATTGTTCTAAAGTAACAACTGGTCTGGGTTTCTTCCCTGACGGCGCTGCCTCTACTTCGACTTCAACGTCTTCAGACTTTTCTGCATGCGCATGTAGAGCAGCCAGGGCTTCTTTTATTTGATTGTCTTCCAGAAGGAAGATATTTGGTCTGTCTTGACCGGGCGGTCTTTCGTAAAGGAGGTTTGGTAGAACTTCTCTCTGCCTGCTCATCTCTTTTGTCACCACATGGGAGGCGGCAAGAATTTTTTTCGAGTCTTTGTCCCAGAAAATGAGATTGCTATGACGTCCCATTATCTCTGCTGTCAGTACCTTTATCGATGTTCCACCCACTTCATCGGTGCAGGAGAAAACAAAGTCGACGATGCGCTCGCCAGGAATTTGTTCAATGCCGATTAGAGTAGCGCCGGTTAAATGTCTGCGCAGAACGATGCAAAAATTCGGAGGGGTGTTGGTACCGTATTTTGATTTGTACCTATCGAAAACACTTTTCTCCCCCGGCTCTTTCGGAGAGTCTTTGCCACTGGGTATGCGGACCAGGCACATACGACCGTAAACTGACTGAGCGGACATGAAAAGGCTGACGGCTCCGCCTTTAGAGCGTAAATTAATCAGTATTTCATCTCGGGCAAGTTGATGAACTTTATCTACTTTTCTATTGAGAAGCAGGGGCTTCGACTCTTGAAGCACCGCTCTTATGGAAAGAGCGTCAAATGGTTGCATGGCATTTCCCGGTGAAGTTAGAATTAGTAGTCAGAATTTATCAAATATCTGTATTATTTTCTTTACGCTTTCGACCAAATGATAAAGAAATTGCCGGCTATCAAGAGTATATTGGAGCTGTAATCTCTACAAATCGATAACCGGAGCTACATCCGGGGCAAAATTCTTTTCAGCTATGAGCATAAAATCTACAGGCAATCTGAGTACACCAGGATCTTCCGTGACCGATCAATCGATAATTAGAGGAACCTCCCTGCTTTCATCCGAAGAGTTGGAAAAGCTGGGATCTTTAATTGTTGTGACCGGACCTTCCGGAGTCGGCAAGGGGACGGTGACCGGCGGTGCCCTGAAGCAGGTAACAGGTCTCGAAAAGTCTGTCTCAGTCACCACCAGGCCTCGCCGGGAAGGTGAAGAGGACGGAGTCGAGTACTTCTTCCGCTCCGAAGAACAGTTCGCCGATATGCGTAAAGCAGGAGAGTTCCTTGAGTATGCTGAGTTCGCAGGCTATCACTATGGAACTCCGGAATTTTGGGTAGAGCAAAAGATTCGCTCCGGTACCGATGTGATTTTGGAGATCGAGGTTCAGGGCGCCATGCAAGTCCGAGAGAGCTGTCCGGAAGCTGTACTTGTTTTTCTCTCTCCGCCCTCTTACGAAGAGCTTGAGAATCGTCTGAACAAAAGAGCGACCGAGTCCAAGGAAAGAATCGCTCTTCGTTTGGATAAAGCCAGGGAAGAGATAATGTGTCGACATCTATTCGATTATGAAGTTATTAACGATAATATCGAGGAAGCTATCGGCAATTTAGCCCATATCGTGTATGCTGAGAGACTTAAGATAAGGTCCAGCGAGGGGTAGCGCCTTTAAAATGAGCACGACAAATATTCTTGATCAAATTCTTGACGAAAGCACCAACCGCTATGAGTTGGTTTTGAAAGTCGCTCAAAGAGCCAAGCAAATCAAAAACGAGTCAAGAGAGCAGGCTAAGACTACCAACGCTGTAATCCAGGCTTTGCAGATGGTTGCTGCCGAGGGAGATGGAACCATCTTGATCTCGCCTTCCGGCTATCAAATCTATTGATATTCCTTCTCTGCGTTCAGCCTTTTAGAGAGTTTTGTTAATTAACGTTCAAAATCCCCTTTGCATGGTGAAAACCGGGTTGTCAAAGGGGGTTTTGACCTTTAAACTTTTCCTGTAGATGAATAGAAAAGCCACAGGCTCCAGCTTTATGCTGCTGTCAATGGCTAAGGAACCGCAAAATGGACCTCTGGTCGACGCTATTGCTATTCGCCGTGATGTCAGGAGTTATGGGCTGGTGCATAACTCCGTTCTTGCACGGAGTTATCTGGTTTTGCGACTGGAAGGACGGGATGCCCATCGACTGGGGTCTTGAGACTGCTTTTACCATTGCGGTTCCCTTCGCCTGGATGTTCGCAATCTTTGAAATCATAATCCTCTACCGCCAGTAAGAATCGCTGTCTGCCTTCTTTGCCTGCCGCTTCGTAGGATAGTTCCGCCAGGATTTCGACAACCTCCCGGGCGCTCTCAATCTGGGTAAGGCGATTTCTAAAAGGGGCGCTGCCGCGAATCCCTTTGGTGTAATGGGTCATATGTCGGCGTGATTCATTGGTCCCGACTCTCACTCCTTTGTATTTAATCAAGCCCAGGGAATGCTGCACCGCGCAGATCAGTTTCTCGACCACATCGGGCGGGTCGTCCATCTTGCCGTGATCCAGGTATCTGGTAATGCGTGGAATAAGCCATGGGTTGCCCAGGGTGCCACGAGCCACTGCTACTCCGTCGCAGCCTGTGGACTCCAGTAATTTTTCGGCGTCTTCCGGTTCAAACACATCTCCGTTGCCGAATACAGGAATGCCCAGAGCTTTTTTTACTTGACCTATGAATGTCCAATCCGCCACTCCGGCGTATCTCTGGGCTCTCGTTCTGCCGTGCACTGTAACCGCACAGGCGCCAGATTCTTCCATCAACTCTCCGAACTGGACACAATTTTTGTGCTCTTCGTCCCAGCCCAGCCGGAATTTAACTGTGACAGGAATTGATACGGCGCTGTTCACTGTTTTTACGATTTCTGAAGCCAAATCCGGCTCTTTCATTAATGCCGCACCGTCTTTTCCGTTTGTAATTTTGGGGACCGGGCAGCCCATGTTGATATCGATAAAGTCAGCGCCCTGTTTCTGGGCTATAACCGCAGCATCAGCCATGACTTCCGGCTCATGACCGAATATCTGAATGCCGATGGGATGTTCATCACTTGCCAGATCCATGAGGCGGCTCTGGGGTTTGTGTTGCAGACTTTTACTGGAAACCATTTCCGTGGCCAGCATGCAGCCCGGGTCCATTTTGCGGATAATACCCCGGTAGACAATATCGGTGACGCCTGCCATGGGCGGCACGTAAACCCTTCCAGGGATCTCTAGATTTCCTATCTTGATTGCCATTTGTCCGGAAAATAGAACACTTATACGGTAGATATTAAGTTTACAAGAACCAGGTGCTGGATTGTCAAATCGGGAACAGATTACAATTCACAAAGTCGAGATTCTCAACAGTTGTAAGTGAGATTGGATGGTTGTTTTGAGACTAACTTCAAGATTGATTTTGTATATGGTCGTTGTTGCCGCTTTTCTGGCGCCGTCGCCGGCATTGTCTTACGGAAAAGAGGTGGTCAGCGGCAGGGTGACCGATGGTCAGAACAAACCGGTTAAGTATGTCAGCGTAGAGCTCTGGGAGAAAGACGGTAGTGTCTATCACCGGACAAAAACAAATCGCCATGGGGAGTTCAAAATAGAGCACGAACCCTGCGGAACTTGTTTTTTGGAGGTAAAGGCTCCGGTAAAGAGTCACCTGGCCCAGGCTCTTGTTGAAGATGTGCCGGGCAATGACGAACGCAGTGTTCTGGTTACCCTGAAAAGAGGATTTCTTTTAAAGGGAAGAGTTGTGCATGACGGCAAAGGTTTGCGGGATCTGGTTGTTAAAGCTTATAGTGAAGAGCATGCAAAGAACGTCAACGCCCGAATTTATGGTGGTGGTGCTGCCAGAACCGGTCTTTTCGGTAATTTTGAGATGGTCCTTACACCGGGCACAAAAAAAATAGTGGTACTGAATTCCAGGTATCCGGAGCTTGCCGGTACTTATGAAGCAAAGTTGAAAGTAATTGAAGATGTGATGCTTGAACCGATAGAGATTCCGGAGAAGTAGAGAAAATGCGTGGTGTTTACATAGATTGCTCATTTGGAGCCGCCGGCGACATGCTTCTGTCTTCATTGATAGATGCCGGCGCAAATGTCGAGTTCATCAATACAGAGCTGAAGAAGCTTGATATCGGAGAAGACAGTTTCGAACTGGTTCTGGAGCCGGTTCGACGATGCACAATTCAATCACAGAAGCTAACCGTGAAATGTTTCATGGCAAGTCATGTACACCATGGGCACGACAGCCATCATGGTCATAACGGCGCTCACAGTCATGGTCGGCATTACACCGAGATTCGAGATTTGATAGAGCGCTCTGAAATTGAAGCCGGAGCAAAGTCATTGTCGTTGGAGATTTTCGCAAGCCTGGCCAGGGCGGAATCTAAAGTGCATGGAAGAGAGCTTGAAAAAGTGCACTTCCATGAAGTAGGCGCCCTGGATGCCATCGTTGATATTGTCGGTTTTGCTCTGGCTTACACAAATCTAGGTATAGAAAGTGCTAGAGTTGCCCCTCCTCCTCTTGGATCCGGGACTATCGAGACTGAACATGGACTCTTTCCTGTGCCGGCACCAGCGGTGGCACATCTTCTAGCCGAGACCGGCGCGCCCAGTTCTAATCTGGCTATCCCTTTTGAATGTCTTACTCCAACAGGCGCGGCTATTCTTTGTACCGTTGCCGATAGTTGGGGCTCTTCTCCTTGTTTCGAAAAGATAGATGCCATCGGATCCGGTGCCGGTACCCTTGACCCCGCCGGTCACCCCAATGTTGTTCGAGTTATTCTTGGTGATGTCTCTGCAAATCTTGGTGCAATGAATGAGGGTAAAAGAGCTGCCGGCGGTTCTTCCGTAAGGTCAGAAGTGGTGGCAGTTTTAGAGTCCAATATAGATGATATGGCACCTGATCTTTTAGCCTTTGCTCACGAGCGCTTGATGCGAGAAGGCGCCCTCGAT
>JAUIJG010000239.1 GCA_030431355.1 bacterium | reverse complement strand
TGGCTGATTTAAGAATCAGAGCCGGAGACGGAGATGTAATTCTGGCAGGGGGAATGGAGTCGATGAGTCAGGCTCCTTACCTTGTGGACGCCAACTCAGCCAGATTCGGCAAGCGCATGGGTCACACTCCCTTTAAGGACGCCATGCTGGCAGACGGTCTTGAGTGCCCGGTGACTGATGTCCATATGGCTGTGCATGGCGCTAAGGTTGCCGATGAGTTTGGCATCTCGCGTTCCCAGCAGGATGAATGGGCTCTGAGAAGCCACAAGCGAGCTGTGAATGCTCAGGAGTCAGGTGCTTTTGCCGAAGAGATCCTGCCGGTGGAAGTGCCGATGCGCAAAGGCAAGGTGGCTGTGGTTGACCGGGATGAAGCTCCGAGAGCCGATACCTCCCTGGATGCTCTGGGTAAACTGAGACCGGTATTCACAGAGGATGGCTCGGTAACAGCCGGCAATGCTCCGGGTGTGAATGACGGAGCCGCCATGCTTCTGGTGATGAGTAAGAAAAAAGCCGATGAGTTAGGGCTGAAGCCCCTTGCGAAGATTGTTTCCCACGCCTCCATCGGCCAGGAAGTTCCTTACCTTCACACCGTTCCGGCTCTAGCTACAGAAAAAGCGTTGAAGAAAGCTGGTCTCAAAGCGGAGCAGCTTGACCTGGTGGAGATCAACGAAGCCTTTGCCGCAGTGGCTCTCAAGTCTATGAGTATGCTCGGAATCTCCGAAGACAAGGTGAACGTGAACGGCGGAGCCATAGCCCTAGGCCATCCCATCGGCGCAAGTGGTGCGCGAATTCTGCTCACCTTGATGAAAGAGATGGAGAGAAGGGACGCTAAGCTTGGAGCTGCTGCCATCTGCTCAGGCACTGCCCAGGGCGACTGCGTGATCCTTTCCCGGGAAGGTCTCTAAAAATTGAACTGCTTTCCGGTGGTTGGCTTAAAAACGTCTTCCACCGGAGAACAAATTTTGAAATAATTTCTGTTGAATTCACTTGAAGATGCTTTTGAGGGGTTTGTCTATGGGCTCGCAGATTGCGCAGGAATTAGAGTCGGCTAAGTCACGGATGAAAGAACTAATAAAGCAGGTGGAACACCACCGCTTTCAGTATTATGTTCTTGACCGGCCGGAGATTAGTGACGGGGATTTTGACGCGCTTTTCAAAGAGCTTCAGGAGCTGGAGACTAAATTTCCCGAACTGAAAGATCCAAATAGTCCCACCGACAAAGTCGGCTCCGCTCCCAGCACCGACTTCAAAGAGGTGCGCCATCGCATCCCCATGCTCAGTCTTGCCAACGCCATGAATGACGAAGAGCTTGATAAGTGGGGAGAAAGAATCTTGAAAGCTCTAGGGGAAGATTCTAGCGCTGAAAATGCGGGCAATCTAGAATATGTTTGTGAGCTAAAAATTGACGGGTTATCCATCGGTCTCACCTATGAAAACGGAGTATTCGTTCAGGGTGCCACCAGAGGCAATGGCTCGGTCGGAGAAGACGTCAGCCTCAATTTGAAGACGATCGAATCCCTCCCTCAGAAATTGAGAGCCTTACCCCTGGATTCTGACGGCAATCCTCTGCTGGACGGTTCTTCGAAAGCCGTGCAAAGTCGCGTCCCCGACTTGCTTGAAGTCCGGGGCGAAGTTTACATGTCGGTTTCTAATTTTTCCAGTTTGAACGCCAGTCTGCTCGAGCTGAATGAGGCACCTTTTGCCAATCCTAGAAATGCTGCCAGCGGCTCTTTGCGCCAGAAGAATCCTCGCATAACCGCTAAAAGGAAGCTGTCTATCTGGACGTATCTGGCTTATATTCAAGACCCGGTGATTAAGCAGTCTGAGAGTCACTTCGACAATATGAAAGCTCTCGAATTAATGGGCTTTCCAGTGGAGCCGAATCGTTTTCGTGCTGATAGCATATCCGGTATCAAGAAATATTGTCTTGATTGGGGTGAGAAGAGACATCGCCTTGATTATCAAACTGACGGTGTGGTGATCAAGGTTGATGACCGGAGAATCTGGGAGGATCTTGGTTCTACCTCCCATAGTCCTCGCTGGGCAGTAGCTTTTAAATATCCGCCCGAGGAAGCAAATACATTGCTCGAATCGATTATTTTTGAGGTGGGCCGCACCGGAGCGGTTACGCCGGTGGCGCTTTTAAAGCCTGTGCAACTGGCTGGCACCACGGTCAAAAGAGCAAGTCTTCATAACGCGGACCAGATAGAGCGTCTCGGTTTGCGTCTAGGAGACACGGTTGTGGTGCGCAAGGCCGGGGAGATTATTCCTGAAATATTGTCTGTGATTCTCGATAAGCGACCGGAGGATAGCGCTCCCTTTGTCTATCCAAGTAACTGCCCTGTATGTGACACAGAGCTGGTACGCATCGAAGATGAGGTGGTACTGCGCTGCCCCAATACCTACGGCTGTCAGGCCCAGAAGGAGCGCCGCCTCAAGCACTTTGTCAGCAAAGAAGCGATGAACATTGAAGGCGTTGGTGAGGTTCTGGTCGAGCAGCTCGTTAAAGCCGGTATTGTGGATAGAGTCTGCGATTTTTATAAGCTCTCCCTGGAGGACCTGGTCGCCCTGGAGCGAGTTGGCGAAAAATCTGCCAGGAATGTATTGAAAGAGATAGAGGCATCAAAGACAAGACCGCTATCCGCCCTGCTTTTTGGTCTCGGTATCAGGCATGTCGGCTCAACCGTGGCTGAGCTTATAGCCGAGCACTTTGGTTCCATAGAAAAAATTATCGCCGCCGACCTTGAAGAAATTTCAGCCATTGAGGGGGTCGGTAATGTTATAGCCGAAGCTGTTGTGGAATTTTTCTCCCTGGAAGCAAACCGCACCCTGATCTCAGAGTTGAAAGAGTTTGGGGTGAAAATGGAGGTCGAGAAAGCTGATTCGGAGGAAAATGCACCGGAGAAGACTTTCCTGGGTATGACCGTGGTTGTCACCGGTACCCTCAAAGAGATGGATCGTAAACAGGCGGAAGCAGCGGTAAAAGCCAGAGGTGGCAAGGCGACCTCATCTGTTTCTAAGAAAACCGATTATCTTGTAGTCGGCGAGTCTCCCGGTTCTAAATTAGCCAAGGCCGAGAAACTTGGCGTAAAAATAATAGAAGAAGCCGAATTCCTTGCTATGCTGTAATTTAGATCAATTAAAGAGGTGATTGAGGCGATGCGCTCATTTGAGTTTGCTCCGCTAGTGCTGATAATCCTTCTTACCGTCGTTTTGATGGGTGCTCTCGGACTTTTTGTTTTTGTGCCTATCGGTCTTATCGAGTGGGGCTGGAATCTTCTCGCTCGTTCTTCCCAAATTGTCCCACCCATTTCGGCATGGCAAGCTTTTTTGCTCTATATTGCCTGCGGACTGATGCTTTATGTGCTCGGATTAGTTAAAATCGAATTCAGGGTAGAAAAGGTAGACCCCTGACATTAGAGATTATCTATTCAATTGAATTCTCTTTCAAACAAGCTCAAATCTGTTATTGGCGGCAATTTCAAGTTATTTGTCGTTCTTGCGCTCATCTGTTCTTTCACCGCTGGTGCGACCATGGATCCTGTGTCCGCCAAATTCGGTCGTCGCGGAAAGAACACCAGATCCTCTGCCGAGAGATACTTTGACATCGGCCTGAAAAAGATGCGTGATGATGATATCGAAGGAGCCATCGATTCTTTTTCCCAGGCTCTCTATTTCGCCAGGAATGGTTATTATCCGAAGGCAAATTATTGGCTTGGTGTCTGCTATCTGAACAAGGGCGACTACAAGAAAGCCGAAACCACTCTGCAAAGGGCTGCGGAACAATCGGTGGAGCCGATGCCGGAGGCATGGTTGGCCATCGCCGAGATTCGCATTCGAACCAAGCAAAATTATATGAGCGTGCGGGACGCTCTGAACAATGCCCGCAGAGCCAAAGCCGATTATCACACGGTCTCATATATGTACGGACTTCATTCCGACATGGAAGGCAAGTATATGATCGCCATGAATCATTTTCGTCAGGCCCTGGGAGAGAAGCCCTGGAAGTGGACGAAGTGTTGGATGAAATATGCCGAGTGCAAGATGAAGCTCAAAAAATGGGCAGAGGCGATTCGCGAATTCAACGCTATTTTGACCACTGATGAGCCTATAAAAGACGAACCTCTTGGTCGTATTCATCATGATATCGGTGTCTGTAAGTATCATCTAGGCGACCATCAGGGTGCCATAGATCACTATATGCGTTCTCTGGACTATGACAAATCCAATCGGGAAGTCTGGCTGCTTCTGGGCATGCTTTATGAAGAAGAGAAGCATTACAGTTCGGCAATTAAGGACTATAAGGAGTTCATCCGACTGTCTCCCACCGGCTCTAGAGATCCCCGCATCCAGCAAGCTAAAGATCGGGTTACCCAGATTGAGCACATGCTCAGCCCGAATGAGACTGTTCCCCAACCAGCGAAGCCGTCACCGTATATGAGGCGTCAGCTAAACGAGACCATGCAGCAGCAGTATCAAGAAAGACAAAACATGCAGCGGCAGCAGCAGGAACAGATCCGTTCAAGCGGCGACTCCGGATTTTAAATCCCTTTTAGTCTATTTGCCGGTGTAGGCGGGAGCACGCTTCTCGACAAAAGCTTTGACTTCGTATTCCAAAAGCTCGTCGAGATCGGGGAATATTGCCCGATTAAATGCTCGCTTGGTGAGACCAAAAGCCTTGGTAGGACCTTTCGCCAACTTCTTAGCCAGCTCCAGCGCTTTCTCAAATACTTCTTCCTGGGGCACCACTTCATTGACCAGATTGAGGGAGATGGCGTCGGCGGCTGTGAGCTTGTCAGCGGAGAGCATCAGCTCAAAGGCTTTTGTGGTGCCGATTAAGCGAGGCAGCATGAAGGTGGAGCCGGAATCTGGTACCAGACCGACTTTTGTGAAAGATTGGATAAATGAGGCATTCTCGGATGTGATTCTGTAGTCACATGCGAAGGCGAGGCTTGCTCCGGCGCCGGCAGCTACACCGTTCACGGCGGCGATTACTGGTTTTTCCATCTTTCTGATCCTGGAAATGATGGGATTGTAGCGTCGTCTAATCGATTGACCGAGAGAGGGTCTTTCGCCCATGTCCTGGGATATGCTTCGGCTTTGCAGATCCTGTCCTGCTGAAAAGCCTCTACCTGCACCGGTTATCACCAGCGCTCTCACTTCTTTGTTGCGCTCCATCTCTTTGAGAGCGTCTTGGAGCTGAAAGGTAAGCTCGTCATTGAAGGCGTTCAGTTTGTCGGGGCGATTCAAGGTGATTATGCCGACACCATCTTTGATTTCAACTTTTAAAATTTTCTCTTCAGTCATTTTTTTGTCCTTATAAATAAAGTTTGATCTGGGTGTGGCTTATCTACTTGCCCGAAAAAGTGGGTTGGCGTTTTTCCAGAAATGCTTTCATTCCTTCCTTTTGATCTTCCGATGAGAACAGCATATAGAAGTTCTTTCTTTCAAAGAGAAGACCTTCGGATATGGATGAATCGTATACCTTTAAAATAGATTCTTTTGCCAATCTTGCCGCGACCGGAGACTTCTTAGCTATCTCGCGACCGATTGCTTTGGCTTCCTCCAGATAGATTTCATTTGGCACCACTTTGTTTACAAGACCGTACTCTTTGGCTTCCCGGGCCGATATCGGTTGTCCAGTAAGAATCATCTCCATGGCTTTGTGTTTGCCTACAACCCGGGTCAATCTCTGGGTGCCGCCGGCGCCGGGGATGACTCCCAGGTTTATTTCAGGTTGTCCTAACTGGGCAGATTCTGCCGCCACGACAATGTCGCAGTTCATCATGAGTTCGCAGCCGCCTCCCAGAGCGAATCCGCTGACAGCCGCTATGATCGGTTTCTTGATATTCTTGATCTTGTCCCAGGTGGCGAATTGATCCTTTAGCATGATACCGATGGTGGTTTCGTCCGACATCTCTTTGATATCTGCGCCTGCGGCAAAGGCTCTTTCGGAGCCGGTAAGGATAATCACTCTGATTTCGTCGTCCTGGTCAAATTCGGTGAGGGCCTGGACAAGCTCTTCCATGAGTTCATGGTTGAGAGCATTGAGAACCTTGGGTCTGTGCAGGGTAACTATTGCCAGAGGACCGTCGGTCTCGGTGAGAATGTTTCTGTAGGTTGTTTTCATCTTCCTTCTCCTGCCTGTTTGAGTCTCAGGCTTTTACTTGCTCACGGGGCGTCTAACACTGATTCTGTAACTTCTATTTCTATCAACTAAGAGACTTTCCACAGGATCCGCAGAACTTGAAGTCCTCCGGCATCTCCTGATTGCAATCCTGGCATGCTTTTGTTATCAGGGCTGTGTTTATCGGGTTGGCTTGCTCCTTCCTTCCGGCATGGAGAGCATCATAATCAAGCTCCGTCTTTTTGCGGAAAGCTTTCAGACCTTCAGCCGTCTCATGATGGCCCGCATGCAAAGTGAGCCAGTCCCGGGCGTGGCCGATGGTCATACTCCAGGAGAAGTCTCTCCAGAAGTTCATCTGTTGCTTGGTATAGCGGATGCACTCGGGAAGTTTTTTGTGTAATTTGGCGGCCAGCTCCTCCACAGCGCTATCCAGCATGGAGCCTGGCACCACTTGATTAACAAGTCCCCAGTCGAGAGCGGTATAGGCGTCAATGTTTTCACAGAGCAGGAGAATCTCTCGTGCTCGGCGATCTCCCACCACCAGCGGCAACCACTGGGTTGCTCCTCCGGCGGCGACGGAGCCCCGGGAAGCACCAACTTGTTTTATGGTGACATGATCCGCGGCCACGGCCAGGTCGCAAGCCATGTTGAGTTCATTGCCTCCGCCGACAACCATTCCGTTTAGACGAGCAATGGTGGGTTTGCCGATGTTTCTTAGGCGGTCATGCATCTCTATGAAAGAGTACATCCACTTATGATAATCGTTCGGCTTTTTGAGAATGTGTTCTTCCTGTTCTTTCAAATCCGCTCCGGTACAGAATGCTTTATCACCGGCTCCGGTAATTACCACCACCGATACTTCGTCATCTCTACTGGAGTCCAGAAAAGCGCTACTCAACTCGTTCAAGGTCTGCATATCAAAACAGTTGAGAACGTCCGGTCGATTAATCGTTATGGTGGCTATGTAGCCTTTCTTCGAATAAAGAATTCTCCGGAAATTAAAGCTCTCCGCCGGGGCTCCGCTCAGTTGCGTACCAGTGGTTGTTGCTTGGGCCATAAAAGTATCCTCATCTGTTTTTAGCGGCAGGTATTTTCGCCTTGGTTATCCCTTTTGTCCAGAACGCGAACCGCTTTCCCTTCGCTTCTTGGTATCGCTCCTGGTTCCAATAATTTTATGGCGGCTGTTAGACCGAGCGAATCTTTCAGTAGTTTTCGTATATCTCCGTGCAAAGACTTGAGACGTTCTTCTTCGTGCTGTTTCGTTGTTTCCACCTGCACTTCCAGAACATCCAGGGCCTTAACTCTCTCAACCACCAGTTGGTAGTGCGGGGCAAGATCCCTGATGGATAACAAACACTTCTCAATCTCGGAGGGGAACAGATTGACTCCCCGGATGATCAACATGTCGTCAAGACGAGCTTTTACTCTCTCCATCCGGACCATGGTTCTGCCGCAGGTGCAGGGTTCTTTATAGAGCCTGGAAATATCTCCGGTGCGGTACCGGATCATGGGGATAGCTTCTTTCTGGAGATTAGTAAAGACCAGCTCGCCTTCCTCTCCGTCAGCCAATACTTCGCCGGTCTCAGGGTCGATGATTTCGGGAAGGAAAAGGTCCTCCCAGATATGAAGACCGTTACGTCCCTCGATACACTCCATGGAGACACCAGGTCCCATCACCTCGCTCAGCCCGTATATATCCAGAGCCTTTATCTTCAGAGCTTTTTCAATCTGTTGTCTTAGCTCTTCAGTCCAGGGTTCCGCTCCGAAGATACCAATTTCCAGTTTAATGGTGTCTCTGGCGATACCGTTCTCTTCCATTACATGAAAAATGTTGAGGGCATAGGAAGGTGTTGAAAGTAGAACTCTTGCGCCAAAATCTTGCAGCAACAGAATTTGCTGTTGGGTTCTGCCGCCGGATGCCGGTACCACCGTCGCGCCTAATCGCTCTGCGCCGTAGTGCGGTAGGTGCGAA
>JAUIJG010000238.1 GCA_030431355.1 bacterium | reverse complement strand
CGAATCCGGCGCCTTTGTCCGAGCACTCAAGAAGTGCGGTAATACCATCGCCCAGGTTCTGGAAGAGGCTCTGCCCGAATGGGACTTTTAAAACAAATACTGCCATTATGAGCTGAAGAAGCAGACCCGACAGAACCAGGCGATAATTGATTTTTTTTCTGTTGTTGGAGAGGAGGAATGCTGTTCCCAGTATGGAGACAAAGCCCACCAAACCCATTAGTTTCGATTCCATTCGGTTCTCTTCCAGATACTAATCCACTCTTTTGAGTTTCATAAGTTTATCTTGAATTGCCTTATCTTTTGAATGGTTGCAAGGGGGATAGGGGCGCTTTCCCCTCTGGCTCCAGGCTACTGGGTGTCGGGCGATTTATGTTGTGCTTCTGACTGGGCTTCGGATTCAATGTTGACAAGGGCTTTGCCTTTTACCAGGACATTTTTGCCGGCCAGTATGCTTGCCCCTTTTTTTAGCTCGATCAAGTAATTACCGTCGCTCAGGGTAAGCCAGGCTATCCCACCCTTACTGCCAAGCTCTTTTGCGCTTTTAGTCCTGGTTCGTGCCTTGCCGTCCACCAGGACTTCCGAATCTATTGTTCCAGGCGGAGTGAGTACTACAATGTTGTATCCCGGTTGTTTATTGAGGCTCGTCTGTAGAAATAGTGTGATCAGAATCAGTAGTACAACAGCCACCCAAATCAGGGATGCTCTGGACTTTTTGAAGGTTACTTCCGGCTCAGTGCTAGTCAATAGAAGATCTCGAACTAGAAATCAAGAAGATTTTCGTTATGGGGCGACAAACTGGGTGCTGTGGTCGGTACTTTCTTAGGCTTTGTTACCGCCGGTGCTGGTCTGGGAACCGGGGCTGTTCCAATGGATGGAGCCGGAACAGGTGCTTGACCGGCACCAGGTGCAATAGATGGAGTGGGTGCCGGAGCCGGTGCCGGCGCTGGAGCTGGCGTTATCGGGCCCAGCAGTGGATCGATGGGAGCCGGAGTTACGTTTGGATTGTTTTGAACCGGTTGGATATCAGGAGTGGCATTGCTCTCTTCTTCTTCTCCTGGCTGGTTTTGATCAACACCCGCCAGCTGCTCATTTTCCGTGTTGCGAGCGTTCTCTTCTTGTTCTTCCAGTGTCGGTGTAGGAGCTATGAAAGAGCCTGCCGGATGGGGTCTCGCTTTGTAATAGGCTTCCATATATTGGTGCCAGAGGGGAGCCATGATGCCACCACCGGTAATATGTCTTCCTTTGATCGGCTTATTCTCGTCGTTGCCAGCCCAGACAATTGTCACCATATCCGGTGTAAATCCATTGAACCAGATGTCCCTACCTTCATCTGCCGTGCCGGTTTTTCCAGCTACCGGTCGGTCTTTCAGTCTAGCGGCCCTTCCTGTGCCTTTTTCGACCACATCCTGAAGAATGCTTACCAGCCTTGCCACCGGCTCGACACCGAACACTTTATCGACTTTAGGTTCGAAGACTTCAATGACCTGACCACGGTTGTTTTCTATCTTTCGCAGAAT
Organism: bacterium; assembly: GCA_030431355.1. Next base: position 6,589 of record JAUIJG010000238.1, on the reverse strand, counting down.
TTGAGGTGGAATTCTTACACCCGCTCTGGCAAAGGTGGAATAGGCGCATGCCATGTCCAGGGGCGAAATTGCCGAACTACCAAGCGCTAGCGATAAGTTTGGATCGAGTTTGGAGGTGATGCCGGCTTGACGCGCGGTCTCGACAATACCCTCCATGCCCAACAATTGTGCCGTTCTTACCGAGGGAATGTTCCGGGAGAACATGAGAGCTTTGCGCACCGGTATCTTGCCCATGTACTTGTGGTCAAAGTTTTTAGGCGCATAGTCGGGTAGTCCCCACTTTTGCTTAATTACCAGTGGGGTGTCTTCCACAATTGTATTAGGGGTGTAGACACCCCGGAGAAAGGCCGTGAGGTAGACAAAGGGCTTGAATGAAGAACCTGCCGTGTGGGGGTGGGTGGCCCGGTTGAATTGATTTTTCCAGAAGTTTCCCACACCGCCGACTAAGGCGATTACAGAGCCATCCTGAACCGATATGGAGACGAGGGCGCCCTGGCTCACACCCTTGGGTGCTTTGGCGATTCTTTCGTTAAGTGTATTTTCTGCCAGCTCCTGGGCGACCGGGTCCAGGTTTGTGTATACATGAAGACCCTGTCTTCTCAACTCCGCCTGGCTGAATCTCTCTCTCAGAAGCTCCATAACATAACTAATATAGTAGGGGTACTTCTGGAGCGGATTTCGCCCTTTCTTAAAGGTAAGCTTGCGCTCTTTGGCTGTCTTGGCCTGGTCAGTGGTTATATAACCGTATTCCACCATCTTGGCCAGGATATCTCTTTGACGCTCGAATGCTTTGTCTCTACTTTTTTTAGAGCCCAGGTTGGAGGGGGCTTTTACCAGACCTGCCAGGAAGGCTGATTCCGCCAGGTTCAGCTCTGCCGCTCGCTTATTGAAATATCTTTTCGCTGCCCTTTCGATACCATAGGCGTTGTTGCCGAAATAAATCTGGTTCAGGTACATCTCCAGGATTTTTTCTTTGTCGTATCTGCTTTCAAGGCTGTAGGCCATGTACGCTTCTTTTAGCTTTCGGTCATAGGTTCTGCCGGCCTTTGTGAAAAATAAATTTTTCACTAGCTGCTGGGTGATAGTGGAGCCGCCCTCCACAACGTGGCCTGCTTTGATATTGGTTCTTGCCGCCCGCAAGATGCTTTTCAGGTTAATACCATTGTGTTCGTAAAAATCATGATCTTCTGCGGCTAATATGGCCTGCTGCATCTGGGTTGATACTTGATTAAGTGGTATCACTCTTCGATCTTCGTCACCTTCCACGGTGCATACAAGGTGATCGAATTTATCAAAAATCTGAATGGCTTCAATCGGTTCGAATCTTTCCACGAGAGTGACATCGGGCAAATCCTGCATCTCACCCCAGAGATACGCGCCGACATAACCCAGTCCGCAGGCCAGAATCACGCACACAAGCACCAGGGACACCTTGAATAATGTGCCGAAGGCTCGGAGAATTCCTTCTCCTTTCTTTTTTCTAGCTACGGATCTGCGCTTGGCCAAACTGGCTTCCTTCCCGGGGAGTATGGAAAACTCCGATTTTTAGCAATTATATCCCACAATGTCAGCCTTTGAATTTGATCCCATCGGCTTTGATAAGACAATTACTCGGTTTCTTTTTTAATTGAACGATTATTTGGCATTCTTTAATTTGGCCAGCAGCTCTTGCTTCCGGTGCAAGAAATAATCGGTATTCATGGGGACAGGGCTCTGTTCTGTCCTTTTTAACGCCAGCTCAAGGGTTTTTAGACCGGCTTTGTAGTTTTGAGCCTGTTCATGAATTTTGGTTTCTGCCACAAGGGCGTTAATACACTTGGGATGCGCCGGTCCCAGAAGCCTTGCTAATTCTTTCTCAGACGCTTGAGCAAGGGTCAATGCATCTTCGTATCTGCCGCTTTTTGAAAGACAAAGAGACATCTGAATGTTCATTAATGGGGCGAGGAGCTTTTTGTCCGGGTGCTTGGCAACCATGGCGAGCCCCCTCTCTGTCAACTTTATCGCTTCATTCTCGAGATTTTGTTCGAGGGCTGCCTGGGCCAACTCTTGATACAAAAATGGAATGCTGCGCAAGTATTGAGCCTCTTTCTCGGGATTCTCTTTTAGTTTGTTTTCTACCTTTCTAAGGGGGTCTTCTATGGAAAGAGCAATGGTGTTGATGCGATGCCAGTTTTTATAAGGAAGGAGCATGTAGCAGTGCATCTCGGCGATCATGCAAAGCTCTTCCGGGCTGGCGTTGCGCTTTTTGGCAGTCTTCATGGCTCTTTCGAAGAGTCGGTCTGCTTTCTTTGGAATTGTGAGGCGGTCAAACATATAGCCGGAAGAACTATCGGAGAACTGACTCATATAGAGGTACTGATCTGGTCTGCCCTTTCTCGTCTCTTTATTTAATCTGTTTTCTGTATCAATTGCTTTGGTTTTCTTAGGGCTGTTCTGTCGTTCATTGATATAGAGGCACGCCACTCCTATCAATAGAAACGCCAATAAACAGTTTAGAAAAGTAGCGGCACTGACTCTTAACTTTTTGGCGCTTCTATTTTCTTCTTGTGGTGATGAGGCTCCTGCATACCCAGATAAATCTGCCTCATCATGAAATACTTTCTTCCTTGCGCCGGCTGTCTTGAAAGCGTCCAGGGCCGTGAGAATCTCTTTGCAGTTTTCATATCTGTCTTCAGGAGATTTGGACAGGCATTTCTTAACCAGCTTATCCAGGGCTTCCGGTACCCCTGTAGCGGACAAGCTAGCCGGCTCACTGTTGAGGTGCATCTCCAGGGTTTTCATTATAGATTCCGAGCGAAAGGGCGGATTGCCGCTTAATACCTCGTACATTACACACCCGAAAGAATAGATATCGGAACGATTGTCGATCTTGCCGCCATGACAAAGTTCAGGACTTATATAGTATGGGCTGCCGATATGTTGTCCTGACTGAGTCAGGGACTGAATCGCGCCATCTTTATCTTCCTGGCGTGCTATACCCAGGTCGATCAGTTTTACTACCTCCTTGCCGCTGCCATCATGAGTGATGACAATGTTTTCTGATTTGATATCTCGGTGAAGAACTTGATTCTCGTGGAGGCAGTTGATGCCTCTGGCTATTTGCTTGAAAAGCTCTATGGCTCTGGAAGTTTCAAGGGTGCCTTCCGTCTGGACCAGGGCTCGAAGGTTGGTTCCGCTTATATATTCTTGCACTATATATGGTGCGCCGTCTTCGGTCACCCCGAAGTCATACACTTTGACCACGTTCTTGTGGTCAATGGACGCGCAGGTCATCGCTTCTCTCTGGGCTCGGGTGAAGCGTTTTTGATTTTCCCAGTACTTGTCCTTGAACAGTTTTATGGCAAGTTGCTTGTCCAGGAATAGGTGTTTTACCAGGTAAACTATGCTGGTTTTTCCTTTGCCCAGCACGCTTACAACCTTGTATTTATTTTCGATGGTGTCGGGATCCTCTTGTGACTTTCCCGAGAATTCTTCTTTAGATCCTGAATTTGCCATGGCTATGTGACTTGCTTTGAATTGAGTCCGCAGAGTCAATTACTATTTGAACAGTCCTTCTTTATTAATACTAGACTATTCATTCGCAACGGGGGCAGGTCTCGCCGTCATAGGGCAGCTCACATTTCTGGCAGATGCTTATTCGAAGAAATGTTTGAACCTCTTCTCTGCGGGAGCTTTTCTCTTCGTCTTCTTTTTTGTTGCCGGAACGTTCTATGATATCCGCCTCGACGTTTCGGTTTAGCCGACGAAGCAACTCTGCCACATCTTTGAGAGTTTGTTGGGTCTCTTCGTTATCGTTGCCCAGGCTATTTCTAAAATTATTGAGGGCTTCCTTACCGTACCGTTCGGCATCGGGGAAGTTATTCATCATGTAGGAGACAGTGGCCATTTTTTTGTAGGCCCTGGCAACCACCGGGTGATTCTCTCCCAGGGCGTCAAGTTTCAGTTGCAAAGCTTGTTTGTACTGCTCCGAGGCGTTCTGAAAGTCTTCCCTGCCAATATATATCCAGCCAAGTTGATCCAGGCAGACGGTTATCCTTTCTACGGATCCGTTATTGCTCTTGAGGAAATCTATCGCTTCCCGGAGAAGTTTTTCGGCCCGATCTAGCTCGCCCCTGGCGATGAACTCTTTAATTTGCTGCTTGTAATTTTGCCAGTCCATGAAATAGTACGTTGATCGGCTTGAGAAAACTTTTGATATCTCAACCGGGTAGAGTTCGGAGATTGTTCTTACTGATTATATATTTTGGCAAGGGTAGATGCTTGGATTTGGTCAGGTTTATTGAATTTTATTGAAGTCATATCTGGTGGCAGGCTAGCCCTTTACTTCCTGAAAAGAAACGCCCCGGCAAGCCGAGGCGTTCATGATTCGAACTAATCGTCTAATTCACTAAGCTCTTGGGTGAGTATCGGAATAAATCCGTCTCAGTCTTTCGAGGCTTACGTGAGTATAGATTTGAGTAGTGTTGATGGTCGTGTGACCAAGCAGATCCTGAACAACTCTCAAATCAGCTCCACCTTCAAGTAAGTGGGTGGCGAAGGTATGTCTGAGAGTATGTGGAGTAATAGGCTTGCTGATTCTTGCCTTCTTGGCGTACTTCAGGACTACTCTATGAACAGACCTGGAAGATAATCTGGTAGCCTGCCTGCTGACAAACAGCGGGCTATCCGGTTGAGGAATTCTGCCTCCGGCCAGTTTTGGCCAGAATTCATGGAGGTATTTTCTCAGCCAGGCGTTGGCGCTCTGGTTAAGTAATACAACGCGCTCTTTACCACCTTTTCCGGTGACACGCATCTCCATCGCTTCTTCGTTATAGTCCTGTACACGCAGGCTGCAGAGTTCACTTACTCGCATACCGGTTGCGTAGAGGACTTCCATCAAGGCTCTGTCCCTGACGCCAAGTACTGACATATCAGGGGCGAGCAGTAAGCGAACTACTTCTTCACGATCCAGACAAGATGGAAGCTTGCGGGTGAGCTTTGGTCCGCGAACCAACTTAGAAGGATCTTCATCTATCAGTTGTTCTCTTCTTAAATACTTATAGAAGCTTCTGATAGCTGAGATCTTTCTAGCTACGGTAGGACGGCTGTATTGCTCTTGAATTTGCTTGATATAAGCTTTCAGCCCTTCTGCTTCCAACCAGGAGGCGCTGGCGCCCTGGGTCTCGGTAGCCGCCCCTGCCTGAGCATCACTGCCCTGACCGACGGTACCGGTACCTTCAGCTTGCGCTGCCTGACCGGATGTGTTGAACGCCTGATCAGCTGTCGATGATCCCTCTGCCCCTTCTTCTGGTTTTGCTACCGCTTCTGAGGCGTTAGCACCCGTCTGTGTGGCGTTGGTACTATCGATTAACTGACGAAGGTCGTTTAAGTAGGCTCTGATCGTGTGAGAAGAATAATTTCGCTCGACTTCAAGATATCCAGCGAATTGATCGAGCCATACAAGTGCTCCTTGTTGCCCATTCACGGTTTGACCGACTTTCTAGTTACTAAGTGGAACCAACATAACAACATAACATTATGAGATCTTCCCAAGGTTTGTAAAGCCCCTTCCCCCTTGAGTCCTGGACGTCAAGTGGCGATATGGTTATGTTGTCAACTGTCTGAAAATTTCGGGGGCGCGTGGGAATCGAACCCACCCAGGGCAGCGTTTCTCTACCCCACAACGGTTTTGAAGACCGCACGCCACACCAGCAGCGCTCCGCCCCCACAATTGATCATAAACCGCCTTGTTTTTTTCGGCCCTGTGATCCATCCACGAGTCTAGATCCCGCTTTTAGCCGATTGCCTGAGCCCTTCTTAGATACGTGCCTTTTTTTTGTCGGGAAATTAGTGAATCTTAATCAAATATTGTTTATCGGACGCAAAAACGCGACTCTTATGGTTCTTTAACTAATGGCGTTTAGCTTCGGCCTGACCAGGTTTTCGAAGATCCGCCCAAAATATGCGAATTTGCTCTCTCGTACCACTTCTTTATGTTTCCCAACAATTTTGTTGACAATACAATAGGTAGATACTTATATTGCTTGCTTCGTGCCCATATTTTGTAGGCATTTGGCAATTGCTTCGCCGATATTATCCAGCCAGAATACCAGAGGTAACCGATGGCATTAGAGTTGTCTGAGCGCGTCCGAACCTTCGGGGTCGGAGGTTCGCGTATAGCTGATTTACCCGACCTAGCCGAAATTCAAAAGGCATCTTTTCGATGGTTTGTCGAAAAGGGGCTCGCCGAGGAATTAAAGGCTTTCAGTCCTATTAAGGACTACACAGGAAGACTAGAGCTGCACTTCTTAACGAACTATACGTTTGAAGAGCACTCAGAGCCCAACAAGCCTAAATCTCCCGAGGAAGCCAGAGCTCTCGATGCCAGCTACACGAAGAAGCTGCGTATTCAGATGAGACTGGTCAATCGTGAGATTGGCGAAATAAAAGAACAAGAGATATACGTGGGCGACATCCCGATGATGACGGACCGCGGTACCTTTATTATTAACGGTGCCGAGCGAGTTATCGTCTCTCAGATTGTCAGAAGCCCCGGTATCTATTACAAACGTGAAGTTGACAATCACGGTAAACGGACATTCTCCGCCAC
>JAUIJG010000237.1 GCA_030431355.1 bacterium | reverse complement strand
GGAACGGTTGTGGCCACTACCGGAACCACCGCCACAGGTTCGGTGGACCCTCTCAACAAAATAGTCGAATTGAAGAAGAAGTATGGCTTCCATCTCCATGTGGATGCTGCTTACGGTGGCTACTTCCGGCTTATAGAGAACCTAGAGACCGATGCCCTGGAGGCTTTTGCCGCCATTGAACAGGCCGACTCGGTGGTCATAGATCCCCATAAACACGGACTACAACCCTATGGATGCGGCTGCGTCATCTTCAAAGATCCGGCAGTGGGGGCTCTCTACAAACATGACTCTCCCTATACCTACTTTAGCTCCGATGCCCTACACTTAGGTGAGATCAGTCTGGAGTGCTCTAGACCGGGATCTTCAGCCGTGGCGCTATGGGCGACCCAGAGATTACTCCCCCTAAAAAAAGAAGGGGAATTTGCCGCAGACCTGAGCAAATCAAAAGAAGCCGCCCGGATTCTGGCATCGAAGATAAAGAATGACCCAAGATTCGTTTTGCCCCTGGAGCCGGAGCTGGACATAGTAGTTTTCGCTCTAAAAGCCGACAAAGCAAGCCACAGCTCGAGACTGGCAAAGCTAGCTTTCGAGAAAGCAGCGGACAAGGGACTTCACCTGGCTCTGGCCACAATTCCCAAAGAGCTATTCGGCGCAAAGGCTAAGGCTATGGAATGGGATGAAGACAAAGTCTCCTGCCTGCGCTCATGCCTGATGAAGCCGGAGCATCTGGATTGGCTTGAGAAGATCTGGGACGAACTTGATTCTGCTGTAATCGAAGCCGTCTCCATGGACAAGACCGGAGTTCCCAGCGGTAAATAGGCAGCTATACTAGCTCTTCTCTTAGAGCAGACAATAAACTTTGGGTGTTTACCACAGTGACGCCCGTACTTTCCCCATGGTGAAATAGCGGGAAATTCATAGAATAAAATGAGCGCTTCTTTTATCGAAGCCTATTCGCCGTTCCCATAATAAATTCACAAAGCCGAGTTGAACATTCCTTTGTTCCCCGGCTAACGAGGTTGTTCAAATGGAGTTAAATCTACTAATTGGAACCACCCTCGTTTGTTTTGCTCTCTGGGCTATTTTTGATAAGAAAGCCCTGGAAACCTCTAAGCCCCATGAAGTATGCGTGACCATATCCTTATTGAGCGCGCTCAAAATTCCCTTCTGGTGCTACGTGCTCAATAAGGTCTCACCTGGATGGCATATTCCCCCAGAAGCTATTTTCTGGGGACTGATAGCCACAACTGTCTACCTGGGCTGGATGGTGACCTACATCATCGCCTTAAGCAAAGCTTCGGCCAGCTATGTGGTGGGCATCACCGCAGCCTATCCGATCATCGCGCTCCTTCTGTCGGTATTGCTCCTCCATGAGCATTTCATACCCCAGAGACTGCTGGGATGCGCGTTTGTCTTTGCCGGTCTATTTGTTCTATCGAAATCGAAGAACATGAATCAAGATGCCAGAGAGCTGAACTTCAAATTTTTCACCTTGATGACAATCTCAGTCATATTCGCGGGTGCCATCGGCGTAACCTGCAAACAGGGGGTCTCCTTCACCGGTCCCATGGAGTTTGAGCTTGTTAAAAGCTGCTGGGATGCAATAGGCGGCATGATGATTTATACTTTCTTCAGAGCCCAGAAGAAGGAGTTCAATTTCAACCGTCCCAACACGATCAAGATGTGCGCCCTTTCTACGATAGTAGTAGCCATAGGATATTGGGCTTATTTCTCTGCCCTGAAGATGGCAGCCGCCTCATATGTGGTATCACTGACTGCTTGTTATCCGGTGCTTATGTACTTCTTCGCGCTCTTCTTTCTAAAAGAAAAATTCTGCCACAAGATCATGACCGGAATAGCCTTTGTCACCCTGGGCGGCATCATAGTCCAGACGACACAAATGCTCTAACGTTCAAATAAAGAAGGAGCCAAAAACTTTATGCGAAAGCTTACTCGCTTAGGACTTACAGCGGTATTGCTCGTAGGCATTTGCGCCTCGACTTCTATGGATACGGCAATGGCCGTTGAGGGGAAGCCCGATTCCGAAGAAGAAAAATATGTCGAGGTTCCAATAAAGCCTCTAAGTAAAGAGGAGCTGAAAGAGCTTCTACAAAAACGCTTCAATGGCAAGTTGGGTAACGACTTCAAATCTTTCGCCAATGTTTTCTTTGTCTCCAGCGTTCTCAGCAATCTGGGAAAAATGGTCAGTCTATCCACTAAATCAAAGAGAATCTCTCAATCCAGACTGGATTCGGTATATCCGGAGACCTACCAGCCGACCCTGAAAGAGTTTCTTGACGTCATTGCACTAGAGACCGGAAGCACCTGGCGATATGATCCAGAAGCTAAAGCAAGCAGCACCGCCGGGAACACCGGAGCGATTGAGAATTGTGCCGCCTTTAATTTTGAAGAAGCAGACCGGAAGCTGCCTTTCAAAGTAAAAATTGCCGATGGCTGGAAAAAGAGAACGAGAGCCCATTCGGTTATCTTTGTTCCACCAAACTTTCCTGTCGGTATGGACATCTACCAGATGGGCTCCTATTCGGCGGACAGCAAAGATAAAGAGCAGGAGGTCTTAAAAGAGGCGCCTCGCAGTCTTGCCTTGAGTTGGGCAAAGTCCCTTGAAAAAGAGGCGGGACCGGATGATTTGAAACCGGCTAAAGTAGGCAAATATGACGCTGTCTATTTCGAAGCCGACTTGAAGGCACGGAATGGAGAGATGATCCGCTGGCGGCAATGGACTTTTATGGTGGGCAACAAGTGCTACATGGTGCACAGCACCATCGTCCCCAAACTGGAAGACAAGCTCTATCCTGAAGTGAAAGCTATGCTTCAGTCTTTTGAAGTGTTGGCCCCCGACAAAGCAGATTAAATTCTCGCCTTTGCCTGGAAATTGAAGCCGCTGGCGCCTAATTAATGCCATAATCTTGGATCAGTTTTGTTGACTTTTCAAAGAGGAGATTCCTATGTCTATGAAAGTCGGAGCCCGAAACAAGATCAAAGGAAAAGTTTCATCCATAAAAAGCGACGAGATCATGTCCCTTGTCAAATTCGATGTGACTGACCCCTGCTCCATGGCCTCAGTCTTGACCACCGAGTCGCTCAATGAGCTCGGCATCAAAGACGGAGACGAAGTTGAATTGATAGTGAAAGCTATTCATGTATTGCCTGTCAAATGTGATTAGGTCTCACCTCTAACTAGTTAAGCCTAGAGCCCGCCTCCCAGTCCTCCATAGTTGTTGATGGCAAAAGTACCCGCCAGATGCACGAAAAATGGAACGGCCAGGCGGGCTATTACGGTGAGCAGCATCTTGCGGGCGTTGTTTCTGGTCTCTTTTTTAACCGGCCAGAGAGCCACCAGAACAAAAGAGAGAAAAGTAATTCCTCTTGAAATATCACGGGCGGTATCATAGCCAAAATCAGCCAGTTGCCCTACCTCCGCACCGGAACCATATCTTGGATCTACCGGAGCACCTACTAGATGCTGGGCATCGGCACTGAGTGCGATGGACCATGCCGCTATCAGAGCCAGGTTCAAAGCTGTTTTAAAAATTCTATCCCTGGCTGATCGAAGCATCACCGGACAGTTCTCAAAAATGATTCGACCGTCGTCACCCCTTCTCATATAGACACAGGTTCTCTCCCTTTCTCTTCGGTCGAGTACCTCTTCAAGGTCTGACTCGGACAACTCTGATAGATTGTAGACATTCATTTTGCACTCACCGCAAAAGCGCTTACCTCGGTCTCCTTCCATGTCGTCCCAGGAGACTCTACATGGAGAGGCGATCACTATCGACTGGGCCCGCTCTTGCAGGCGAAATAATTTCTTCAATGTCCTATCCTCGCTGATTTTGATCTATCAGAAAAAATAGTAAGACAAGGTAAAGAAGCCATACATGGGACTTCTCACACTAAAGCCGCACTCTACCGGCAATCTTTGCCATCTTCAGTGGGAGTATCGCTTATGAAAGCCTGCTTAGCTCTAAGACTTCCTTGCAAAAGCGCGAAATATTCGATACTTCGCTCCTACTTTCTTGTGGAAGAAAAGAGATTGACCATCACCGGATAGACTTGGTCCTTCCACCAGTCCCTCGATATGCATAATACGAGCCGGCTCTCCAAAAGGTTCCGCGAGAGACTTTCTGGAAGCGATCATAATTCGCACATCTATTGCCTTCCCTCTTCCACCAGCCCCGGTTCCTAAATAAGCCCTGGTAAAGTACAGGTCCATCCCATTGCGCCCGAAACAAGGCGCGTATTCAAGGTCCTGGGTATTCACCCGAGCAAGCATCCGATCTGAGTCTTTTCTAGCCAAAATAGATCCGTCACCACCGGCGATATTAGCAAGATAAAGGTCCGAATCCACCGGCACGTGTCCACCGGGTTTAAATCTGGCACGAGAGTAACAGAAAAGCTTTCCATCGCCGGTGACGTCACAATCCATATTCAACCAGCCCGGAATAGTAGATGAAATATTCCCGGTCACAGCTCTAACTTCAGCGACCCTGGGTTTTCTTTGACCGCCTGGACCACCCAGGAAGTTGCCGACGAACAGAGACTTTCGGCTTCTTTCATACTCGCGCAAACTGGTGAAATAAAAGCGATTGGCTCTATCCATGGCAGGTGCCATATCCTTGGCATTAGAGGCGGTGCCGCTCAACTTACCTAGATAGTCAAAAATAGATTTACCCTGGCTCTTTGAACCTCTATTTACAGCCAGATGAATTTTGGATACTACGTCCGGACAGTTGGAATCGTTAAAGAACAAATACTCGCCATCATAAGAGATTAATGGCTCCATGGCCGTGCCTGAATAACCGACAATCTCCACAGGCTCCACAGCGCTGAAGACTTCAATCACAGGCTCATGCCCTGGGGCTTGCGGTCTGGTAGTGAAAGATCCGACAATCTTTTTTCTACGGGCAAGTATCGCATCAAGAAGTCTCTCTGCTCTGTCGGCGTCTTTAGAATCCAGGGCTCCTTTCACCGCCTGCAATTCTTCGACGACCGGACCAGGGTCCAGACCGGCAGCAGCAAGTTGACCGGCATACTCCTGTACTCTTGCAACTTTGCTTTTTATCTTAGAAGCCCGGTCGCTTGCCTGAAGACAAGATATCGAGAGCGTTCCCAAAAACGTGACAAAAACCACCAGGCAAATAGTTTTGAAAAGTTTCAAACTAATTTACCCCTGCTTTCTTATCAAGCTGGTCTTTCAAATTTGCCACCAACCTATCTATCTCTTCTTCATCGTTGAAGAAATCAACCGCCACTCTAACCCAATCGTTCCTGACCGTGGTGATGATTTTATTCCTGGTAAATTCTGCTTCGACCTCCTGGGAGTTTAAAAGCGGATGTACAAAAGAGACGATACCGGACCAGTTGCTTCCACCTCTTGGACTGATGATGTGACAGTCCAATTCCTCCAGAAGACGGACTAAATAGTCGGTCAAATGCTTTACGCGCTGACAGATATCATCGATGCCCAGATCAAGAATCAAATCAAGACTGGAGTCCAGCGCCGCGATTACAGGGAAGTTGGGAGTGCCTTCTTCAAATCTTTTGGCCGTGGGCAAAAGCCTATTAAGAGAGCCGGAAAATGCACCGGGAGCGGTGTTGAACGGATCATCCAGAGAGAGCCATCCTAAATTCGGCACTCTTCTAATATCATCGCCGAGCCACTTCGGTGCTACGTATAGCAAACCCGCACCGGGAGGTGAAAGCAGCCACTTTTGCGAGCCGGCACAAACAAAGTCAGCCTCTATCTCTTCCAGGGAGAATGGCATGGCACCCAGACCCTGAATGGCATCGATCACAAAAACTATTCCCTTCTCCTTGCACAAAATCGAGAGCTCTTGTAGATCACGTCGAGCACCATCATCAAACTGAACAAAAGAGACCGCAAGCAGTCGGGTGTTCTCATTAATATAAGGAAGGACAGTCTCCCTGGTCACCGGCGGAATAGGATGGCTCGTTACGGGCTCAATCCAGCGCACCCGGACCCCTATCTCTTCTAGAGAAAGCCAGGGATAAATATTGGAAGGAAATTCTCCGGCAGGCAATATCACCTCGTCCCCCGCCTTCCAGTTCAACATCCGGGACGCTATCCATAAGCCCACACCGGTATTTTTGACGAAAGCGATTGAATCTTGTCCACAGCCCAGAAGCCCGGCGGCCCTCTTTCTGGTTCGCTCCAGCACCTTGACCCAGTGGGGAAACTCCACCGAACCGGTCTCCATTAGTAGTTTTCCGAATTCAGCAAGGGCCCTGTAACTTGGTTCCGGCAATGGACCGGCCGCGCTGGTCATAAAATAGGCATAGTTATTTTTGATCGGAAAAAGGTGACTCAAATCTCTCAATCTTTTTGATTCCTGCTTTTAGATCCCGTTTCTAAAACCACACTCTTGCTGTGGAAGGTATCATTTTCAACAGGAGCCGAATGAATATTAGAAATTTATAGGCTGACAGATATTAGCACTCCAAATCCGACAAAACCAGCCTCCACAGCGGACTATAGACATGCTTTCAGTTCCGAATCGAGAACCGAAAACAGGGTCGAGATTGTATTGCCCGCCCATACCGGATATCTTAATAAGCCTGATTATATATCCTTTGTATGCACTCGCCCGGGAGGAGACGGAATGACCGTTAATCAAGAGAGCGCCCTTGGAAGCGCCGTGGAAACTTGCAAGCTACTAATCGGCGGCAATTGGCAAAAGTCTGACGCCACCGAGTATGGAGACGTCTTCAACCCTTCGACCGGAGAAGTAATTGCAAAAGTCCCTATGGGCGGTGACAGCGACGTAGATAGAGCCGTCAAAGCAGCCCACAAAGCCTTTCTAGAATGGCGGGAAGTTCCTGCGGTGGAGAGAGCCCGTCTCATGTTCCGCTTCAAAAATCTCCTGGAAGAAAACTTCGAAGAGATTGCCCGCCTGGTCACTCGTGAGCACGGAAAAACCATCCCCGAAGCCAGAGCATCGGTCCAAAGAGCCATAGAAGTTGTGGAATTCTCCTGTGGAATACCGAGTCTTCTCACCGGTGAATCCATCGAGAACATTGCCAGAAACGTTGATTGTGAAACGATCAGGCATCCGATCGGTGTCTGCGCCGGAATCGCTCCTTTCAACTTTCCGGCCATGGTTCCCCTCTGGATGTATCCCATCGCGATAACCTGCGGAAACACCTTTGTTCTCAAGCCTTCGGAAAAAGTGCCCCTGACCAGTATTTTCATCGCAGACCTACTCACCAGAGCAGGCGCTCCCGAAGGAGTTCTAAATGTGGTGCACGGGGGCAAAGATTGTGTAAACGCCCTTCTCACCCATCCCCAGATAAAAGCCATCTCTTTTGTCGGCTCCACCCAGATAGCAAAATATGTCTATGAGACCGGCACCAAACATGGCAAGCGGGTGCAGGCTGCCGGAGGCGCCAAAAACCATATCATCATTATGCCGGACGCCGACATGGATTCGACGGTCAAAGCACTGCAAGCTTCGGCATTCGGTTGCGCCGGAGAGAGATGCATGGCCGGAAGCCTGGCTATCCCGGTTGGAGATGCCGCCGACAAGCTAATGCCCCAACTGATTGAATCAACCAGCAAAATGACAGTGGGACGGACCGATATCGAAGGTGACAAACAGCCCGACATGGGTCCTCTCATCACCGGTGAACACCTGAAGCGCGTGCATGGTCTTGTGGAAACCGGCGTCAAGGAAGGCGCCAAAGCGGTTGTCGACGGCAGAGAGAAAGCGCAAAAAGAGGGATTCTTCTTCGGTCCCACCATCCTCGACCAGGCCAAGCCTGACATGACCGTGGTCAAAGAAGAGATTTTCGGACCGGTACTATCCGTAGTGCGAACCGCTTCGATTGAGGAAGCGATTAGAATCGGCGAAGACTGTCCATACGGAAATGGCGCGGTCATATACACCAATAGCGGCAGGGCAGCAAGAGAATTCAAACATCGCTTCAACGCCGGCATGATCGGCATCAACGTGGGCGTTCCGGCTCCCATGGCCTGGTTCCCATTCACCGGTTGGAACGCATCATTTTTTGGCGATCTGCATATTCAGGGTAAAGAAGGTATCCAGTTCTATACCCAGCAAAAAATGACCATGAC
>JAUIJG010000236.1 GCA_030431355.1 bacterium | reverse complement strand
CCTGGCCCATGAAAAACTTGAGACAGGCTCTACCCAGCTGGGTGGAGGGTGTGATCACGCTCTGTTTCTGGTCTCTATTCTGGAACACTGTCATCCTGTTGATGGCGGCGTTTAGAGGCGTGGACGAGACCGGTACTATTATTATGTTGGCTTTGAATACATTAGCCAACCTCTCCGTTAAATTTGCCTTCGACTTCGCCGGACTTGTCCGTGCTGCCGGTTCCGAAGCCATGAGACTCGGAGCCAAGATGGCTGAAGCCGCCAAACAAGGCGGCGGCGGCGGTGGCGGTGGCGGCGGCGGTGGCGGCGGCGGTGGCGGCGGCAACAAAGGCGGTAACGACGACGGCAAGGGTGGCGATCCCAACAACCCGGCAGCTCCTCCTGGAAAACCTGGCACTGCCGAAACGCCGCCGGAAGCACCGGCTACAGAGACACCTCCTAAACTAGATGGAGCTGGAGTTGATAATTCCACTCGATCACCGTTGGATGGCGCAAGAGCCCCAGGGGTGGCAGATGACGGCGGAGGAGAAGATCCTCCCGGCAGCGACGTGGCCGCATTGAATGGCGGCGTCAAACCAGAGAGCCTTAATTTGGCAGGTGTGGCATTTGCTTCTGCGCCTCCTCTGGAAGGAACAGGCAACGAGGCTTACACAGATGCCAAAGTCGGGGAAGTCGAAGGAGACCTCAGAGGACAGATTGATGCTTTAAACGGTCAGCACGATCAGAAAGACCTGGCGGGTACAGACAACGTCGGTGACGTAGGAAAACGTGCTGGCGCTATAGAGACTTCCGATCCTACCAACCTGGACGGCGCTGGTCCCCGAACCAGAGGCATCGTTCCTGGCGACGGCGAAGATGATAGCAGCGGCGGTATGTTGACCCATGCCGGTCTCATGATGGGTGGTGTGACAGCCGCCGATCGTGGACGGAAAGGTGCCGCAGCCAGAGCAGCAGATGCTGCCATCGAGGGTGCCGTCAACAGTGATGTCATCAGCGGTGGAGAAGGAGATCCAGTCCTCACTGGTGGTTCCGGAGACGACGTACTAGGAGCCGACCCGGGAGTACCTGGAGCAGGCCCCGCACACAGAGATGCCGGAGCAGAAGCGAATAGAATCCGTCAGAGAGATGCGCTTAATGCTACCAGGGGAATTAGTCCAAATCTGAACCAGGAAGGAGCAGTAGGTAAACGTGTTTCCGGAATGGAAAATGGTCAGCTGCCTCCGCCTATGGAGAGAAGCGCAGTCGAAGACAATGCGGTTTCAGGACTTGATCCCAGTAAAGCTGATCCGAATGCACCACCGGTGTACGGCAATCTAGAAAGATCCGGTTCCGACCTCGTCGATGGGGACAAACCAATTGTCAGCGGTCTTGATGCGTCCACGACCAGAGACCCATCCGGACGTGAGCTGCCCCCTGGCAGCGGACCAGGAGTGGACAACGCATCCTACGCGGCCCTTCACAGAGATGAGACTTCCACGGGACGCATCGATGGACTGCCTCCTGAAACTGGAGCAGTAGTAGATAACAATGTTACCGGTGCTGATCTCGGAGCCGTTCAACCTGAGGGTGTTGCCGCATTAGATAAGGCCGCTCTGGGAGATGATTCTGTAAACATCGTTTCTGCCACGCCGGATGATGCGCAACATCGTGAGCATCCAATAGGAGCCGGGGAGGCGACCAGAGATCTTGCTCGGAAAGACGGAACTGCGGAATTGCCACCTGGCGGTGCCCGGGTCGAGTCTATGCCCATAGCATCCGCTCCGGATGTATCAGGACCTGATCTTAGACCGGGTTCGGCGGATATAGCCGATGTCCGGACTGCTGATGCAGGCGGCTCCACCGATTTGTTGAGAGCCAACTACAGCGATACCGGTGAAACCAGGTCAATTCAAGACGCTTCGGTCACTTCTGGTGAGAGATTGCCGGGTGCAACCGACTATGCGATGGGATCCGACTACCAGAGCGGTACATACTTGAACCGTGAGGTGCAGGGCGCAGATGGTCTGAGCGAACCCACGATCATTTCGGGAGCTCCGGAACTCAACTCCGAAAGCAGATTGAACACCGATCTTGCCGGTGGACCAACAGGACCTATAGAGCCATCTTCCGGCAGCTATACCGATAACACCGTACTTGGAAGGGATGTCACCGATCTTGGTGCTGCCACCGACCAGCCCACTGTGATAGCAGGTGCTGAGAACACAGGACGAGTAGACACAGGATACACCGACAATTACACCGGTACTGGTCAGGTGACTGACCCGTCACTGAGTCGCAATGTTGTCGACTCCGGTTTGGACACAGGTGTTCGCGGAATCGAGCCTAGAGTAACTGACGTGGGACCGATCGGTGCGGTAGATACCAACACCGGTGTCGATACGAGAGTGAGTGATGCCGGTGTGCAGTATACCGGTGACCAGGGTCTCGGACCTGAGGTCTCGAGGGATGTGGCTTCCGGCGATGTTACCGGATACCGCACGACCGGAGACTCCACCGGAGTTTCAGGACCTGTGGAACCCACATTCATAGCAAGTTCAGGTGTCCCTGAACGAGTTGAAGGACCCCAGACAGATCTTTCATCCGGGCACTACGGAGAACAATCTTTGAATCGCGAAGTTGTTGATTCAGGAATTGATACTGGTGCCCGCGGCCTGGAGCCAAGGGTTAGCGAGTCTGGTCCTACCGGGGTGGCTGATACCAATGTCGGTACCCAGTACACCGATTCTGGAACCGGTTACATCGACAGGTCAGCTGGCGGCCAGGATCCGACCAGGGACCTGGCAAGAGACGTCTCGGGTGATCTATCTAGAGATGTTTCTAGAGATGTCTCAGGACCAGCGCCGGTCACCGGTGGCGATACCGGGTACCGTGACAGTAGTGAGCCGACGTTCATCGCCGGTGCTGGCACGAACGAGAGGGTAGACGGTTCCTTTGACCAAGCTCAGCCGAATGTCACGTCAGGACAATACGGAGAGCAATCCCAGGGTCTTTCCAGGGATGTGTCAGGTGGAGCAACATACTCAACTGGTTCCGAGCCTCGAATAAGCGATTCTGGCACCGGATACGGTGTGAGTGAATCCAGAGTTGGTGACAGCTCGGCTCCTCTTGCTCCTGAATCGGGGGCATATAACAGAGAGTCTGTGCAAGGTGATAGCGGTTTCGACTCCGGTCAGCCAAATGTTATTGCCAGTGCCAGCGGTATCGGATACACCGGTGAGCCGGCAGGCACCCAGGATGTATCGGGATATCAAGGCGGAGTGCATGGTTCTCAGGGTCTTGATCCCCAGCAGGGTGGTCAAAGTACCCAGCCTCATGCCAGCGGTGGCTCAGAGTCATATGCTCGAGAGAGAGTAGAAGGCTCAAGTGTCTCCGACCCTGGTGCAGGTCCTAGACCTGAAGGAAGAGCTGAGACTGGTGCTAACGTCCAGGAAGGCGGTCTATCCCATGCCCATGGGGAAGCCCATCCGCCGCAATCAGGACCCGAAGTCGATGCGGATTATCATATGCATCACGGAGGAATAGACTACGATCACAGCGATCAAGTCGACCAGGCTAGAGAAGAGTCCATCAGGCATGAAGAGAGAATGAGAGCTGAGATGGAGGCCCAGCGCCAACAGAACCAGGCCCAGTCTATGGACCAGCGCGGCAACCAGATCAGACCTTCCGGATTGCTTCCCATTGTGGCTCCTTATGGCAGTCGCCAGAGATCAGCAGCACCTCAGAACGAGAACATTCTCAAGAAGAAGGATGTTAGCGGCAAGAAAGGTAAGCCGGATTCCGGATTGGCCTCCAAATTCAAGAAGAAACTGACCGAAGAGACAAAGAGTGAGTTTACTGAGGATGAAACTGAAGAGCAGACCAGAGTCGATAACATCCAGCCTCAAGAGTCCATGCTCAGTCAGAAGCGGAAGAAAGACTCTAAGAGTCGATTGAGATCCGCTCTCGGCGAAGCTGATTCGCCTCCTCCGGAATCTAAGAAGCCGGAAGGTGACGAGAATTCAGAGGAATAAAATCAGATTGATTTCTCTGAAGATCGAGGACAGGTAAAAGAAGAGGAGGCTCAATGCCTCCTCTTTTACTACTTGCTCAGACTATCAAGTTTCTTTTTCACTGTCTGAAATTCAGCTTCTCTATTGAGCATCTTCAGCACCCTGGAGTAATTGGTGAGGACTTGAATCAAAGCTATCTTATTATTGCCTGATTCTAAAAGTGGCACTGCTTTTTTATAGTACTGGGCCGCAGCCTTTAAGTTGAAGGTCATACCGGCTACGGATCCGTAGTTGGCATAGACTCCACCCAGGTTTGCGCTCACTAATTTGTTGCGGGGATCCAGCTTGTGAGCCTCTTCCAGCTTTTTCATGGCCACTTCATAGTTGTTTGCTTTGAGCGCTCGGGCTGCTTCGTTGTTCAAGCGAACCGCGTTAATCTGGGGGTTTTGCATCTCCTTTGGGATTTCAGTGATTGCCAGACCCTGATCCAAGCGCACTTTAGCGATAGTTTCATCATCAAGACTATATAGCTCCACAAGGCTATTCTTGTCCCTTTCGCTCAAGCTTGCCCTATCCCCCGGATAGACCGTGGCGTACATCACATCGTCTCTGGATGGGCTGTGACCGGTTAGACCGAGCGCATGACCGGCTTCGTGCAGGCAGACCCTGCTTATATAGTTTTCGGATGGGCTCTGGGTGTTCGGCGGAGGCAAGGTGAGGATTTTCATGTCCACGCTGAGAATCCCGTCCTGGTCAGGCACAAGAACAGTATTTCCTCCTTCGGCAAGATGCATCATCTCGCTCTTATCGTCAGTCCAGGAGCATACAAGCGCGGCTTCGTCTCTATCTTCAGTAAAGGCAAGTTTTATCTTGTCCGGGCTTGCCTTTTCCCAGGAAAGAAACGCTTCCTTCAGGAAACCGGCAAACTGAGGGCGAAAGCCGTTGGCTTTTGAACTCTGCTCAATGAAAACCTTCACCGGCATACTGGAGCTGTTCCATCTCGTAAGTCCATGATTGGCGATGGTGCCCAGGTAGTTGTCCTTCATCTTCATCAGATCCGCCAGGACATTGGCAGAACTTTGGGGCTGTGTTTTATTCTCTATCTTTTTTGTTGTGTCGGAAGGCTCTGGCATCGCCGGAGGTGCCACAGTCTGGGTGCTGGAGGGAGATTCAGGCATGGATGGCGTGGAAGGAGCGGGTGGACCATCGCTTTTCCCTACTTCATTTTCAAGTCCGTCCATCATTTTGCTCAAGTCGGAGTCCCAATTTTTCGGCTGGGCTTGCGACTCTCTGATGCTCTGGGCAAGACCGAATGCCAGAATCAAAGCAAGAATTCCATGGGTTTTCATAAAAAGTCTGCGATTTCTCTTATTTGAAAGGATCAGATCAGGGACAACCAGGTTCTATTATCGCTCAAAAGCGACCGGGTGCACCCACGGCGCCTGGTAGTTTGATTGGGGCTTTTTATTAAGCCAGTGGGGGGAAGTGGCCAGCAAGACCCCAAAGAGTATACTCATCCAGACCGTCTGTAGTGGTACGGTTTTCATAGAGTTTGTCCCTTGATTAGATAGCTCTATTAGGATCCTGCCCGCATGGAAATCGGTTGAAACCCTTTGAAACTGTGAAATATGCCCAAAAATGTGTACGGGACCGTTTTCACGGACCCGCACCCACTCGCTGCTCACATAAAACTGTTTAGTCGTTCAATATCTTGCCGTAGGCATCCTTATTGGTCAGGTAACCTCTTGTGGAAGCTGCTGCTCCTTTGTTCGAGTAATCGGCATATACCTTAGCCTGGGTAGCTTTGCTGATTAGTTGTCCGCTGACCTGGTTGTTTTCTCCTTTCGGGAACCGGACTGCTGCTGCAACTCTCTTGTTATGAGGTACATTCTGATGAATATACTTCGCTTTGTGCGCTATCGCTCTCTGCTCGGGAAGCTTGTGCGGATTTAGCGGATTGGCTGCATGAACAGGTTTGATGTAGTGGAAATCCCTTGTTTTTTGAGGGGCTTTCACATACTGAACCTTTGTACGGTTGGAAGTAGTGGCTTGCACCATGTGATTCATGGGCGCCCAGTAATAATGTCCTAAATTTCTATTGCCTTTGACCAGGTCTTTGTGCCATCCCTTCTCCTGAACGGAGCCGACGGTGTATCTGATGCCTGGCTGCATCCGTTTTTTCATCTCAGGTGAAATGGGAATGGATGAGTTGTAAGTCTTCTCTACGGTTACGATCTTTTTAGTGGGAGTGGGAAACTCCTGGGCTTGTGCCTGTTGGACGGTCATAAGACCGGCAACCATGAGGGTGCTGAACAAAAGGGCGGTTTTTTTGGTAATTTCATTAGTCTTGGAGAACATATGTCTTAGACCTTTTCAAAATAACGGTGAGGGGTGATTGAGATGGGAAGTCTCTTTCGATGCTATTAATCTACGCTTCAAGTGTGACCTTTTGGTACCTCTTGTAAGATCAATTATTAAATGTTGGAAAGAGCCGTATATTCCATATTCTATACAAAATGGGCAATAAATTGACAATAGAATCAGGTTCTATTTTTCCAAATTTCTCCGCTAATCTCCAATTTGCTGGGAATTGCCTCTCTTCTGTCGGTGTTCAGTCTCCGTACTTATATATAGATGGAAGATCTATTCCGATGGAATTAAAAACCAGAAAGTACTTCCTTCCCCAAAAGTGCTTTCGACACCAATTGTGCCACCATGAGCCTCTACTATTGATTTGCAGATCGACAATCCAAGACCTTTGCCGCCTTTCTCACTGGAGTCTGACTCTTCCACCTGTTGAAATTTTTCGAACACTTTATCAATGTATTCCGGCGGTATTCCTCTGCCCTGATCTTTTACAGAAAACAGAACATTGTTCTCTTGTCTATCCGCTATCAAGGTTATGGTGGAATCCGCAGGTGAGAACTTCACGGCGTTACCAACAAGATTCACCATTACTTGCACCAGTCGGTCCGTATCGCCGCGGAAATCTATCTCTCCGTCGTCCCTGGCCAGAGCTACTTTGTGTTGCTCCGCCAGAGCTTGCATAGAGCCTATGGTCGCATCTATTACACGGGTGGAGGTTGTCTCTTCCATCTCCATCTCCAGGGTGCCGGAGGCCAATCTTTCCACGTCGAGTAAGTCATTGGTCATGTCTATGAGGCGCTTTACTTCCGCTTCCGCCGTGGTTACTCGTTTCTTGGCTTTTTCGCTAATCTCGCCGAAGGCGCCTGCAGCAAGCATAGTCAAAAGTCCCTGCACCGAGGTTAGTGGCGAGCGAAGATCATGGCTTACCATGGAGAGAAGATATTGTTTCATTTTCTGGGCTTTGTACAGTTCATCTACCATCTCATGAAACTGAATGTCCAACTCCGCAATCTCGTCGGAGCCTCCGATGGGAGGGGTGAGATCTTCTCCCCGGGGTACTCGATAAGTATTATCGATGACTGACTTGATTCTTTTGGTAATGCTTTTGCTGAAGAAGTTGGCCAGCAAACCGGCAAGAAAAATGTTGAAGCCCACAAAGCCGATTATTAGATACTGCAGTCTCTCTCTCGACTTCGCTGCTGCTTCGAGATAGGTTTCGGCCAGCTGTTTTTCTTCTTCCAATATTGCCTGGACATTCCGCATTATTTCATCAATGAGTTTTTTCGAGGTGACCATGGCAAGAGGACCGGAGAAAGCATAGCCGGATGATTCGCCGGCTATGGTTTTATCAGTTGTTTTTACTATTTTCTCGAGTATTGCTTCTCCTTTCATTGCCGTAGCTTCCAGGCGTCTAAGTCTCTCAAGTTGCTCTTTTTTGTCTGCTTTTGTGAGAAGTACTTTCAGTTTTCTGAGCTGGCGGTGTATCCCTTTCCTGTTCCCTTCGTACTTCTCTTTGAAATAGTCGCTGTGGGTGGTGGTGTATGCCGCAACAACTGTGGCGCCTTCTGCCACGTTTCGGCCGAATACACCGGCGTTATAAATGATTTCTTTGGAGCGGCTTTCTCTTTCTAGATCGGCTTCGGCTTGTTGAAGCATGACGATCAAAATAGAGACGAAAATGAGTTCGAAGACGACCGGAATGGCTACTAAGATTATTCCTTTATGGGAGATTTTCAGTCCGGAATGCATCGGGGGT
>JAUIJG010000613.1 GCA_030431355.1 bacterium | reverse complement strand
GGAGGAACTTCTACGAGACCTGCAATCAATCGCCAGTGGTACAGGACCGAGAATCGCACTGATTCAAAAGGAGAAAAACAAAGCAAAAAAGGTCTCTCCAATGCAAATTCGTATCTTGCTTCTTCTTTGGAGTCTGGTAACCGCCAGCTATATAACTTACTTGAGCAAGTATGATACTCTCACCTTACTTTTCCGGCTCTTCAACACAGGGCTCTGGTCATTTTTCTTCCTGGTTTCATTGCTGGTTTTAGTTAGACTGATTCTTATTCAGAAAGACTTGTTGTATTCCCATCGCCATGGCATTAGTACTGAGCAAGGTGACGGCTGGCTTTTCTTACTTTCCCTGACATTTACTTTTGAATTGTGCGGGTTTTTACTTCATTCTCTTTCGTCGATAATCAGAATAAATCAAGTGTTCGCCGAGAGCACCATGAATAGTCAGCTCTACAGTCTTCCCGGCGCATTCTTTACCGGCTTTGAGACCAACTGGTTTCCTATTGCGGCTGCGTTTGTAGCGCTTCAGTTTTTCCTGTTTAGCATATGGCTGTTTAGAAGAAGAGGCTTGACCGGGAAAAGAGTAGAGATTCAATCTACTTCCGGAACCACTTTCTGGTAGTAAGGCCGATTAGAAAGACCGATGGGAATAACCGTATGTTCATTGTGGTGAAACTATGGCAATCTCAATGTATGTCAAAGAGAAAGAATATCGAGCATAAAAACGACGACCTGTCTTCCAGTGCATATTTAGCTAGTGAAGAGTTTCACACCAGGGTCCGTGCTTACTTCTATGTGGTCGCTCTTATTGTTTCAGGTCAACTGATATGGATGATTGACCAGTCAATAACTTCGTTAGATAAGGGCTCCATCGATGTAATCAACAAAACTCCCATATCTGAGCTGGGTTTTACCGATGAACAGATAAAGAAAATGGAGAAGGGTTGGACCCCAAAGGAATTCAGCAGAGTGCCGGGATCTCACGCTGGGGCCTGATAGCTACTCGGGGATTTTTGAGAGGTAACGTTTTAAAGGTTTCGCGCCTGCTTACCTTACGGTAACCAGACGCGAAGGGGGAGTTGGATCAAAACTCTCTTATTTGATTTGGATCAATCAATTCATTTGCTTCGCATTAGTTGACGGCGGTCTCTGGAGGAGGTTCCAAAACCGAGATTATAGCTGTTTAATATTTGCTTCGCCTTTAGTTGGCAAGCAGCAATGCGTCCAGGCGTCTTTTCGTATTTCCGCTCTGGGTTTTGCCGAAGGTCTTCTTCTCCAGTCTTTGAAGCCTGGTAAGGAGGTCGTCCGATTCAAAAACCTTCTTAAATAGCTTTAGCTCTAAGCCTTTCAGATGAGCATATACCTTATCCAGGGCTGAGCCGGGTGGCTGCGCTTTTGACTGACTGGGACCGCCAGGTTTTGGCTGGGTTTTAGGCAGCGGTCTGGATGGTGCCTGGTTCTTTTTAGTCGAAGGAGGAGCGGTCTTCACTCCTTGTTTTGGCGTGGAAACCGTTCTGGGAACGATCTT
>JAUIJG010000235.1 GCA_030431355.1 bacterium | reverse complement strand
CGGCAATCTTATGTTTGAGATTTAGTCCTACTCCAATCTCTTCTTTTGCGGCTCTCTTCTCTACAACTTCGGTGCCCACACCGACTCCCCACTCGATAAGTTTGCGAGCCCGGGGAGAAGCGCCGTCTATGCCGTTCTTGACTTTTGAAAAGATTCGATCGAGAACCCTCGGCACCACCAGGATCATGGAGGGGTCGGTCTCTTGCATGTTGCGTGCCATGTATTCAATACCTTCGGCATAGGCGCAACTGCCACCGTCCATCATCCAGTAAAACTCTCCGCAAATTCTTTCAAATACATGGGAGAGGGGAAGGTAGGAAAGGTATAAATCTTCCTCGTTGATGGGGATCATGGTTCTCAGATCCTCAACCACCGAGATAATGTTGGAATGCGTCAGCGGAACTCCTTTGGGAGTGCCCGTGGTACCCGATGTGTAGATGATGGTGGCCAGGTCGTCCGATTCAATGTTGCTCCAACGGTACTGAAGCAGATTCGGCTCTTCTTTCAAAAGGTTCTCGCCAGTGATAAGAAGATCTGAAAATGTCATGACCATGTTCTCAGGGAGACCACAGGCCTCTGCGATGGATTCCGTCGTCTCGTCAGCGCTCATCGGCTCCATGAGGACCAGTTTTTTGATGCAGGGAATCTCGGAGAGAAGTCCGTCGAATTTCTTGAGCAGGCGCTGGTTCTGAACAAAGATCACTTCTGCTTCCGAATTATTGGAGATGTACTCGATATCGGAAAGTGAGCTTGTGGGATATATCGGTACGGAAACAGCACCATTAAATATAGTGGCAAAGTCAGCCAGTACCCAGAAATGTGAAGTCTGGGAAAAAATAGCCACTTTGGACCCGCTATCCACTCCCACCGAAGCCAAGCCGAAGGCCAGCTTCTCCACGGTCATCCCCATCTCAGACCAGCTAATCGATTCGTAAGCCTGCCCTTTCGGTTTGTGCAACATAGCGGTTCTATCCGCCATCTGAGCGATTCTTGTTCTCAAAATTGTTGCCAGGTTTCGATTCTTCTTCATTTTCAGTTTCACTTCTGGGGTTGCTATGCCGAATATCTGGTCTAAAAAGACCCGGTCTATCTACTAATCCCATGCATTATATTCAGTTTTCATGTGGTTCCGAGGAAATATAAAACAGTATTAGACCGGTTTTGCTCCCGGCTGCCTGAGTTAATGGAGGAAACCCCGTCTCCATCTTGAAATCGGACGATCTAAATTATTACTTAGCGTGTTGCCGTCTCTGTAAAGCTTTCTGGGCTCTTCAGGGCTCAATTACTCTCTTCAACCAGGTATCTACCCCATCAACCATCTCTTCAAGGGATGATTCAAATACCAGGTCGTGGAAGCTTTGTTCGAACTTCTGCCAGTTTTTCTCTTCTGATTCAAGATTGGTGAAGAACTTTTCGTTCAATCGGTTGTCGACAATAAGCTCTTTTCCAGCCGTGGCCATGTAGATTGGCAGCGATGACGGCAGTTGCTTGCCTTTGGCTATGGATTCATTGGTCAGCTTTAGCAACTCCAGACCCATGAAAGCCGGAATAGCGAATTTGCCTAACTTGTCCTCTTTTACCTGTTTGCGAATTTCCTCACAGGCGGTTATCTCCTCCACTCCATAAGGCAGAGCGATTACTTTTGTGGGATTTAGAAACGCAGTTAAAATAGCCTTCACTTTGTAAGGCAGGGTAAAGGTATCGGGGTATCCGCCAAACCCAGGCGACATCAGAACCAGGGAAGCGGGTGCATGGGCAAGCCGGTCTATAGTAGAAACAGCAAGAATTGAGCCCATGCTGTTGCCGGTAAGCACCAGCGGTTTGTCCCCTTCCTCGCTCCTGACATGTTCGAAGACCTGAATAAGGTCTTCTTGCCACTGACGAAAGCTTTTGAAATTTCTGTGGCTGCTCTTCCCGAAACCGGAAAGATCGAAAGAATATAGCCTATGTCCCCTGGCCGCCATGGCCTTGGCATAGGGCTCGAACCAGCCTGAGTGGGCGCCGAGACCGTGCACCAGAAGTGATACACACTCAGAGCTTTCGTTTCCCCAGCGTCTTGCCGGTATCCTTTCGGCTTCATCCCCTCCATACGAAGATTTAACCGGGATTTCAAATTCCGTGCATGTGGGTACCAAACTTGTGACAGGTATACTCATTTCTAGTTATTATAGCTGTAGGGATTCGAGTTTAAAATCTGCACCATTCATTCTATTCATGGCGACTGAAACTACTTCCGCAGAGACAGACAAGCCTGCCACCAGTGGTAGTTCCATGCTTTTGCGCAATCTAATTCTTGTCGCCATTCTCTCTCTCTTTGCTTTCTCTATCTATCATCTGACTCGCCCGAAGGATACTCCTTTCACCCGAGCGGTGAGACAGATTCAGCAGAATAAAGCCGCCTCTGCGATTCCTGTTCTGGAAGCGATGATCCGCGAACATCCGGACAATTCAGAAGCCTATCCCTGGCTTGCCCAGGCGTATCTGGCTACCCAGAGATACGCCGAGGGCAGGACGGCCCTCGATACTTCTTTGCGATTGAAACTTCCCGCCAAACATCTTTTCCCCGTTGTTGAGTCCTACGCTGAATTTTATATCCAGCGTGGTGATTTTGATGAGGCAGAAAAGCTTTATCTATCGTCAAATCGTATGGGGCAGCCCAAATATTTTGATAAGGAGCGGGGCAAAATGTACCTTGCCTGGGCCGACTCCGAGGTGTCCAGGGGCATGTTTAAAGACGCTATCCATCACCTTCAACTGGCAGACAGTCTTGCCGACGGTCTGGAAGACAACTTGCGTTCAACCATTCCCCATAAACTTGCCAGCTGTTATCGTCGATTGGCCGCCATCAGTGAGGTGGAAGAGAACGATGACAAAGAGGCGATAAAGCTTCTGGAGAAGAGTCTGAGTGTTTCGGATGAGCCCTTGACTCGCATGGCATTGGCAGCCATTTATACAAGACTGGGCAAAACCCAGAAGGCAATAGAGAACTATGAGGCAGTTAGTCAGGAAGACCCCAACAACCTCGAAGTTCGCCACCATCTCATAGAGCTACTTCTCGAAAAACAAGACTTTGAAAAGGCCCAGGATGCTCTGGCGGAGCTTACCGACAGAGAAAGAAGTGTGGAGAATTTCGAACTGCTTGCGGATTTGAATTTGAAAACCGGAAATTATGCCGGCGCTGTTCGGGCTCTGGAAGAGGCTTCGAGCCTTAGAGCCACCCCCGAGATTCTCAAGAAGTTGCGCGACACGCTTTTAAGTTGGCACGATCTGCTTCTTTCTGAAAAGAAAATTCAAGAAGCCACTTCTGTCAAAGGTCATGCCGAGCGTGTATCCGAACAGTTAGCCCTTTTGGCTCCGGAGGAGGACAAAGAGGACAAAGCGAAGAGCTGGGATCCTAAAAGCTCTCCTGTTGCTATCGTTTTTTCGCGAACCTGGCTGGAGAAAGGGAGCTTGACTCCGGAAGGTAAAATCAAGATTCGCAATGTCTCGGGAGAGCCTATAAAAGATCTGAGCCTCACCGCGGTCTTTTATGACAACACTTCCAGGAGACGCAACGGCAAAATTGAGTTGCCCGTGGCATCCGGCGCCAGACCATTTCCTCCGGGCGAGGACAAGTGGATATATTTCAGCTCGCCGCACACGGTTCGTTCGGACCATCAGCTGGCAGTGCTTATCCTATGGAATGGACATTTCTTGAAGGAATTTCCGGTTGTCAAAAGGAGTCGATGAATTCAAGTTAGACGAAGCGCTGCTCAATGTCGTATGAAGCGTAGTTCTGGGCCAGGCAAAGCCCAATTGCTTGTCTTTTTTAAGTCACCGGTCTCTTTTCCACTACCTTTAAAATAGTGTCTACACTGATAAACTAATTGAGTGTAATCTAGGGATCCACGGGGCTCGGTGAAAATAGGTGGCTTATGACAGAAGAGTCGACTTGCAGGCACGAATACGTCAAAATTTGCCAGCGTAAGCTGAAGGGTCTGGACCGTCGAATGGTTGGTACTCGTGCTTATCTTCCGGTCGGTTTCAAGATGGCGGATTTTAAACACCTGAGCCCGGGCAGTTTTGTATTTTGCACCGGTTGCCGAAAACGTCTTTTCCCCAAGCGGACAGAGGCGGAGAAGGAAGCTGCCAGGCTAGAGCGCAAGCGCTTGAAAGAAGAAGAGCTTGCGAAGCAAAGGCTGGAGATGGGCGAAACTCTCGGTGAAAAACTTCTGGATGCGGAGAAAAAAGAGATCCTGGCTACCCCTGTGGCTTCCAGCGGCGGTGGGTTGGGTTGGAATATGAAGTCTGAATCTAATGGTGGGCAAAATCTCGACGACGATGACGACTTTGACGACGATGATGAGGCTGAAGACTCAGAAGATTCAGACCTGGATAATTCTGACAGTAATGAAGTAGGCGCCCCCGATATCAATGTGGACGAGTTGGAAGTAGAATCGGTGGACGTGGAAGACATTAAAGCAGAAGGAGTAAAATTCTCCTCTGATGATGAAATGGACTCTTCTTGCGACCTGGATGGTGACGAAGACAACTGATGTCACTAAGACTAGTCATGAGACTGAGTGAAGCCAGAGAAAACTAAGCCGGGGAAAAGTATGTATGTTCAGAGTTGTCGATAAACTTTTGCTGCTAATGGTCGGCTTTCCGCCTCTTTATTTCGTTTTTCGTTTTTTGCGCTGGTATGTCAATACAGACCTGGTGGCTCCAGAGCAATCCGAGTATCAAGGCAAAAGTGCCCAAAACTCCGCATCCGACTCCGGGAGCCATCCTGAAGGACATGACGGAGAAGAGGACTGATTCGGAAATATCGGGATGATTGCGGTTTGTATTCAAACAGCGTATCCTGCTAGAACCTCACTCGGGTTTGTTCACTTAAGATCAATCAGTTGAGATCAATGGATCATGATTATCAGGATCATATAGATGGGTCGATATTTCGCCAGACTATTTAAAGCAATGCTTATAAGCGCCATTGGATTTGGTGGCGGTATTGGTTTGCTTATTATGATCTGTGTGATAATCATCCACAACGGTCCGGACAAATTTTATCTCGCTATGCGTTCCGGTATTTATCTAGGAGCGGTTTTTGGACTTCTTTATGTGTTCTTGCTTCTGCTTCTGGACCTTACGGCCAGAATGTATTTTGCCCGCGGTCACTACAATGAGGTTTGGGAGATACAGCAGTCGAGAGAGTTGACCTTGAAAGGATCATCCAAGCAGGTTCTCGCGGTCTGCCGAGAAGCACTGCTTGCGGTACCATATGTAAAAGCAGTAACTGAAGATGCTGAGAATTTGGTGGCACGCGCCACCACAGGTACGAGCTGGAGATCGCCCGGGGAAGTCCTGGAGGTGGAGGTCAATCCCCAGGCTGAGAACGAGTGGAAAGTCAGAATTACCAGTAAGCCGGAAAAGAAAGATACTTTCTTCGACTACGGCAAGAACTTTGTCAATGTGGAGACCTGGTTCAGTAAAGTGACTACTTTGAACCAGGAGAGTAAGTCAAAACAAAAGAAAAACAAAGAGAATAAAACAGGTTAGTTTGCCCGAGTACTAAATATGACAGGCTATCCGGGCTCTCCTGGTTTTATTGTATGTCTGATTTAGGAATTGCGTCTACAGGTACAATCGATCCCATTAGTACTTGCCGAACCTTCAAGCTATCATATACCGTCCACATGAATCCCAGAATGAATGTGGTACCAATCAGGATTCCGCCGATCGCAAAATAAGAAGCTCCTTTCTTGATTGCCAGAACAGTAGCAAATATTGCTCCGAGAAAAATAACACCCATTAAAAGAAGCATTCCAAGAGAATATATTGTTTGGGATTTACCATCTCTACATCCGATCGATGTATCTACACTCCTGCTGAATTCAGAGGGGGCATTTAGCAGCTTCTCAAACGCACTGTTCGCTTTATGGCTAGTACTGATTTTAGGGTCTGCTTCGGTCTGGGCCATGGCAGGTTGAGATACGGAAAACCATGCTGTTAAACCGACCACCGATGCCACAGAGCGAATCAATGCTTTCTTCAGCTGCCGCAGTCTAATTTGGCAATCTCTTCTTATTACCGTGCCGTCCGCTCGTTTGTACATTCTCAGGCAGAGTTGCGAAGCATTCGAATCTGAATTGCGCTCAAACAGCTCGATTATCTCTTTGTCTTCCATCTCCGATATGTTGTAGACGTTGAGTTTGCATTGATGACAAAAGCGAGATTTCTCATCGCCGGTCATCGAATTCCAGTCAACCTTGCAGGGGCTTTCTATAACGATTGAGTCCAAGTTTAGTTTCGAATCGTTCACTTAAAAAGGACCTCGCCGTCTGAAGTTCAAAGTCTAAAGTAAGAATTGGTTTTGAAATAGAAAGTTGTAGTCTCTGGTAGAAGTAGTTGTTCTTGTTTTGTTATGTTCTTTAGACAGTAAGGATGCATCCAGGTAGCCTAGAAAGAATCCAAACAAAGCAAACATACCTACCAAATTCAGCGCACCAATGGCCAGGGACTTTCGCATCCAGAGGCATGTTAGGATAAGGTGAATCGGTGTATAGAGCGCTATCAAGAAGACCGCCATTGATAGACAAAAGAAAAGCATCAAAGAGGCAAGTATCATTAGTCCTATTAGTGCTGAATCCATGAGAAAGCTTTCTAATCTCCTAACTTACCAGGCAAGTATCGATTTTAGTGCAATGATCTTCGAAGCAATGACCTTTGCCGCGTTGTTTGCCAGCAAAACGTTGTCCGGCACATTCTTCTATTGAATCATGGTTTACTTTGCCAGGCAAAGAGTTTGCTTCGACCTTTCTATTGCTCAGAGAGCGATTCAGTCGCATTGTGTTTAGATTTTTGAGCATAGTCCTTCTTGGAGAGTGATTTTGGACATTGCCTAACTCTCCGGTCACGACTTAACTGTTGACAAGTTTTCAGCGTGCTTTATTTGTATCAGTAGATATAGGTGTTTGCGTAAGTTAGATTACCGACTAAAATCACTTAGGAAGTAAGGAGTCTCCGATGAAATTTGCAAGAGTTGTTTTTATCATTGCCGGTGTGTACGGAATTGTCGGATTGGCACCGCTCTATTTCATGGAGTCCATGGTAGTGCAGCAAACTGGCTCCGGCTTCAATCACCCGGAATACTATTACGGATTTCTAGGAGTTACCCTTAGCTGGCAGGTAGCATTTCTTGTGATTGCATCCGATCCAATTAAGTATCGCAATCTTATGTATGCGGCTTGCCTGGAGAAGCTATCCTTCTCCGTCGCCATTCCTATTTTGTTTCTGCAGGAGAGGGTAGCAATGAGCATGAACTATGCTGCCGGAGTGGATTTCTTACTTTTGCTACTCTTTATAGGCGCTATTTTAAAAACCGGAGTTGAATCTAAGTCAGGCAGCGTTTAGAAGAATCTATGCGAAGCCATCGCTGGATTTTATTGGACTGCTTCTCTATGACGTATAATTGCTGCCATGGAAACTTGCATTCTTGTACCGAGGTAGTGAAATGAGAGTAAATGACCGTACTACATTGACATTACAGAATATTGCCCTTGTCTCTGTGATCTTTGTCGCAGGTGTTGGTTTGACCGCCTGCGGGGGACAGGTGAAAGACCCGCAGATGGAAAAGTTTAAACAGGGAATTCAAGAGCAAGCTGCCAAGGAAGCCCAGGAGCCCAAACTTGATGTTCTGATTATTAAACGGGACATGAAAGAGGGTGATGTATTCAAAGAAGAAGACTTGATTCCTCATCAAATGCCTAAAAGCCGAGTGCCGGCTGGAGCTCTCAGCGATGCTAAGTCAGCTATCGGCAAGAAGGTCGCCCATGAAGTTAAGTTAGGCTCTGTTTTGACCGGCGCAGCAGTATCGCCCTGAGCTGACGTATCGCCAAGCATTTATGATGGCGCCTGGTATTCAGCCACCTCTATTCACCTGCAAGAAAGAGTACCGTGATTCTCTATCTGATTACGGCTTCTGGCGGGCATATGTGGAAAAAGCACTTCTCAGGCATGGTTTACTGAATCATGCTGAGGAAGGTATTGCTGCCGGTAATCCGACCATTATGCCTGGAGTAGGCGGCACTTATCCTACTTTCTTGTTTGGAGAACACGTGGTCAGACTGCTTGGTCATGTGGTTCCCTGGAACGA
>JAUIJG010000234.1 GCA_030431355.1 bacterium | reverse complement strand
CTCAGGGAGTCCGGTTTGTTTGCCAGGGCGAACGATAGGGCTGGAGAGTTTTCCGGCGGAATGCAGCGAAAGCTTTCCATAGCCAGCGCAATTCTGCATGAACCCCGAGTTCTTTTCATGGATGAGCCGACAGTCGGTCTTGATCCTGGTTCGCGGCGTCAGATATGGCAGTCTTTGATTGAATTGAAGAAGAAGGGAGTGACCATTCTTTTGACCACCCACTATCTTGAGGAGGCAGAACTGCTTGCCGATCGAATCGGAATTATTCGACAGGGAGAGCTTGTGGTGGAGGGCACAATAGAAGAGTTACGCTATAAAATTCGTGGTATCAGAAGACTTGCAATCAGGCTGGCCGAGCCCATGGGTTCTGAAGCCGTGCATTCAAAATTCGCCCAGTTGGAAAAGATGGTTGATACCACGATTCGATTTGATGAGCTACGCAACACAGTCTATCTTGCTCAACGCCAAGATCAAGATCTTTCAGCTAGTCTGACCACCGTATTGGGCTGGTTTGAGTCGGAGAAACTTTCTTACACTAGATTCGCCACCAGTGAGCCGAATTTGGAAGAGGTGTTTCTTGCCATCTCCACGGGAGAGGAGAGTTAGATTTATGCATGCGGTGATGGCTATCATTAAGAAGGATATTTTGCAGTGGACCAGAAGACCGCTCTATTTCATATCCAGTACTTTGCTCGCCGTTCTTATCATCATCCTTGTGGGAAACACCCTGGTCGGCTCTACAAGTATGCCCTTTGGTCTATATGATCCTGCGGATATGAGTGAACTGGCTAAGAATCTTTCCGAATCCCCACAGTTCAATGTGGTGATCTACAAAGATCAAAAGAAAGCGCGCAAGGACTTATTTGAGGGAAAGATAATCGCCCTGGCCGAGGTCGACCAGGATCTGATTGAAGACTCGGTTAGAATCATGACGGAAGGTCACAGTCCCCTGGTCAATGACCAGATATCAATGGGTTTGATCAGCGCTTTGACGGACCGTTCCAGCGAGTTGAGCCTGCCATTGGATTCAGTATCACTCTTCCCTTCTACATTTGGTCTGCGCGATTATATAACCCCTGGTTTGGTGGCATATCTCTGCTATGTTCTTGCTTGTATGAATCTGGGATTCTCCTGGATCTATGAATGGATGGAGAAGACTTATCGGCAAATAGTGCTTGCTCCCTACGGTTTGCGCTCCGCCATTATTGCGAAGACCATGGCTGTAACGCTGGAAGCGTCCGTGGTTCTCTGGTTGGCGTTGACTATTACCGCTCCTGTTTCCGGATTTACCCTGGGCGGCAATTTTCTCGGTCTAATCGGCATATCCCTGTTGTCCATGTTTTGTTTTACCTGCATGGGCTTGGGGGTGGCTTGTCTATTGAAGACTATTCGTGTCTACACCATGACAATCACGGTGTTTGGTGTGGCCATCATGTTTGTAAGCGGGATCATTTTGCCAGTGGAAGGCATGCCGGTCTGGGAACAGTTTATCGCCTACTCTTTTCCCATGTATTATGCCGCCGACGCGTTTAAGGGTATAATGCTCTCCATTCCGGCAGACTATACAAGAGATGTAATTGTCCTGGGTGGTTGGTCCATGGTCGGTCTGATCTTCGCTTCATTTCTGCTAAGTCGTCGCAAGGCGGTGTTGTAGTGCATAATGTAAGTGGGAAGTGGAAAAGGCGGTGGAGAATGATCAGCCTTAGATTACTACTAAAAGCCAGTCTTCTTGCGGTGATTATTTTTCTGCTTGGCTCCGGTTCTGGTATCGCCCGTGGCTCCGGTAATGGCTTTGACACAGTGAAGAGAGTGGTGAATATTTTTTCGGTTTGGGGCGGAAAAGAGCCCAATAAGAACTTGCTCAAGGAGCTGACTTACTACATTGACTATAACGAAATGGCTGAGCGGTCCCTTGGAAAATATTGGTTTGATTTGACTCCTCTGGACCGACGTGAGTATGCCTTTGTTTTTCGAAAACTTGTTGAAGATAGATATTATTCGAGATGGCGCAAAATCTTTTCTCGCGGAAAGATAGAAAAAATAAAAGAGGTAGACACTTCGGATAGTCTTTATGTTAAAACCGCTTTTCGCCTCGGCGACAAGGAAGATGCCATCGTCTGGCGATTGAGCAAAAGAAGCAGACCGAATAAGATAGTGAGCATCACCGTGGACGATAAGGACCTTCTAACTAGAATGTCCATAAGAGTTCAGAAGCAGATGAAGAAGAACGGATACAAGAAGCTAATGGCCTGGATGAAAGATCGGGCCGACCTGGAAGACTCCAAATTTGAATCCTTAAGGTCAACAGCAACCAAATGAAGATCGATGGTCTGATAGAAGCACGATTGATAAAGCGCTATAAGAGATTTCTTGCCGATGTGGAGATGTCCGACGGCAAGATAGTCACCGTTCATTGTCCGAATCCAGGTAGCATGAAGGGGTGCCTGGAAGAGAGCAGCAAGGTCTTTCTGAAGGATTCCAAAAATCCTAAGAGAAAGCTCCAGTATTCCTGGATTCTTGTGGAGACAAAGTCGTCTCTGGTAATTGTCGACACGGGATTCGCAAACAAATTTGTAGGCGCGCTGGTGGAGAAGCAGATGATTGATGATCTGACCGGCTACGGAAAGGTTCTTTCGGAGCCTAAATACCTTGACGGTCGCTTCGATCTTTTGTTGACCAATGCCGAAGAGGATTCTACCGCCGGTAAGCGATCGGCTTCCCGGGGGGATTGTTTTGTGGAGATCAAGTCCACAACATTGAAAGATGGTGATGCCGCTCAGTTCCCTGATGCCCGCACGGAAAGAGGGCGAAAGCATCTTGAGAAACTGGCCCGGGCAAAATCCGAAGGAATAAGAGCTGTTCAATTTTTTCTTGTCAATCGAACCGACACCAAGTTTTTTGAACCGGCAGGGGAGATAGATCCGCAGTATGCTGAGACCCTGAAAGAGTTTGGTCAGAAAGAAGTGGAAGTGCTTGCCTATGATATTGATATCGATCTAAACGAAGGTGGTGAGAAAGGCTCAGGCTTGTTCGATGCCAAGGTAGAACTTGGGAAGCAGTTACCGGTTAAAATTTAGTTTCGGTTTAGAAGCACTTACTAATTTCATGTCCGGACATAGACAAGATGATGAATGAGGAAGTAAAGAGAGAGACCTGGAAAGCTGATGTTTTAAGGCATCTGCGAGCCGTCTTTGACGAACTTGATTTCAACCATGATGGGGTGATCCAGAAAGCAGAGCTGGAGACTGTTATGAAGAAGCAGTCTGCCAATCAACCGGAAGCTCAGATTGTAGCCATGCTCACCCATTGTTACGATGATATTCAGGCCCTGCACAAAGAGAGCTGGTTCCAGAGAAAGAATGGAATCACCATGGGTGATCTGTTTTTGCTTGAGGAGCTTCTCTCCCAGGATGCTCTGGATGATTTGAGCGCAGACAAGCTGAAACTTGCCAGAGCTGCCCGGGCGATCTTGAAGAGAACCGGTGAAGTTTGGAAGCTCAATCCCAAGCTTTATGGATCTGATGGTGAAGCGGAGACAAGTATCCGTCCGATAGCTGTGCGTCGGGGAAACGTGGGCAATTGCTTTTTCTTGACGGCGTTGGCTGCCGTCGCCCGGGTGAGACCGGGACTGATAGCCACCATCCTCACCACTAACAAAGACAGGAGCTTCTCCGTCCGTTTCCCTGGAATAAAGAGTGGTGGCATAAGGGTGGAGAGACCAAGTATTGTGGAGCTTTCACTCTATGGGCAACTTACTCGAATGGGTTACTGGCCCTGCGTTATGGAGAGGGCATTTCAGCAGGTTCTCGATAGTGAAAATGCTGCTTCCATGGACAAGAATCCCGGAGCTCCCCTGAGCGTATTGACCGGAAATGCCATAATTCCCATAAAGCTCGACGCCAATAATGCTCCTCGGGTTGAGAACTTTTTGAAAGACTTTATGCAGTCAAAACGCTCCATGGTTATGACTATCAAGACATCTACCCCGGATGCTCCCACCCATCCTTTTACTGTCATGGGTTACGAAAAGGAGAGAAGTCGGGTGACCATGAGAGACCCCTTTGGACCCGGACATATCAGCTCTGCCCGGGAACTCTATGCGGGGCAGCCTCCGGCTAAGAGGAAAGATGGAATCTTCTCCCTCGCACTTGATACGGTTGTCGAACATTTCGACACTATTTTTGTTGAGGACATCGACTCGGATCAGGATTGATAAGACGGTTTCTGACTGCTTGCGGAACTTCTATGCCTGCTCCCGGTTTTTTGCCATTCCGGCTAACCGAACGCATTTTCTTCTCCTGGACTATCTCCAATCAGATTTATTGTCCTGTCACTGAGTTCGTACAAATTGAAGATGATGCTGTCTATAGCTTTTTGAATCTCTTTCTCCTCCTGGATTAGAGATTCAATCTTGTTCTCGTCTTCCTGCTCGCCGCAGTAAGCGGGCGAGCGGGGATCGAATCTTTCCAGGAATTTTGCTATCTCAACGGCTCTTTGGGTCAGCAATTCGACGGAGGATTCGATCTCTTTGGATGGCTCTATATACGGTATCTTGCGTAAATCCCCGATCTGAAAGTTAATCGTGGGATTTAGCGTACCGAGCAGGTATCTGACCAGGGATGAATTGAGGAAGCCAAGGAGATAGTAGATACTGGTTTTTTCACTGAACAGAGCTGAACTGGCAATGTCGAATACTGCCCCGGGTGACAATAGGCGAGCGTTGAAGCCGGAAGTACCTATGTATGAATAGGTGATTCCCGGTTGAAAATAAAATTTTTCACCGGGAAGCTTTTCTGATTGACCACGATTTTTCCTGTATTCACGGATTCTGTCTCCGTTATCAATCCAGTGCAGCAAGTAGGGGGTGGTGGCATACCATTTTCTTCCGCCACCCTTGTCGTAGGGGACATAGCTTTCTAGCTCATCCGGATTCACGTCCCGAAAGTTCAAAACAAACTTTTTGTTGTTGCAGGTAAAAAGTCCATTTGTGAGTTTGATGCCGCTGGTGTCACTTTCCATCCTGTCGAGTTTTAAGAAGAGCGCCGCTATTTCCGGCGGGCAGCCCGGGGCTATCGGATAACCGGAAATCGACTCAGCCAGATAGAACAGCTGTTCTTGAGAAAGCTCTTCAAAATCCTCCGGATATAGTCCAGATGGGTGGGACGGCTTTCTGGCAATTTTAAGGGAGGGCGAGCTGAAAGAGTCGCTCTCAGTGTCGTTGGCAGAGACCTTTTTGCTAAAG
This sequence comes from bacterium, assembly GCA_030431355.1. The sequence continues at coordinate 2,916 of JAUIJG010000234.1, read as the reverse complement.
GATAGGATGGTGCTATTTACTTTCTCCCCTCCGCGAGAAGCAAAAGTGCCGGTTCCGAGCAGTGCTATTGTTCGGAAATCACATGCTCTCATCAACTTTTTACGCAGAGCTTCATATCGGCTGATGGAGAGAAAGCTTTGTTGGCATATGAATGATGCTATTCCACCATCTTCGAGAACACGGGTGGCCAGATCCAAAAATCCGGTGTAGAGATCGTACCGGCTTATTGGATAGTGTGTTTTTAGAAATTCCTGGAGCGAAGAAGGCATCAGGCGGTTACTCAGATAAGGAGGGTTGGCGACCAGGCGATCGAACTTCACCGGCATCGAATGTAGTGCGTGACTATCTCCCTCCAGGTCTTTCAGAACAACATACGGATAATCACCTTCGGCTCCAAGCAAAAACGAGCCGATTTGGCTTTGGCTGCCGGGCTCACTGTTTTCAACATCAGCGAAGTAGTAGAGTCGGGGTATTGGAAAGTCTGGGAAACCTGTAATGATTTGGTCTCTCTTCCTTACAATGTCACGGTTCACCAGGTAGATGGCAAAAGCCGACAGGCTGACCACTTCTTTGTCGATGTCCAAGCCGTAGAGATGTCTCAAATGAATCTCTTCCAGGGAAAATCTTTGGGAGAGTTTTTTGTAGATAGGCACCAGCAGGTGGCCTGTACCGCAAGCTGGATCAATAACTTTGAACGCGTTCTGGGAACTGTCGGAAATTTCGGCAAGATTCAACTCCTGGCAAAGATATTGAGCGATCCAGTCGGGGGTATACCACTGGGTAATGGGAGCCAGGCTATCCAGGCTGCGTGATTCTCTAATTCGTGAGTATTGCTCTCCTTCCTGGAGAAATTGATGCAACCAGCCGGTGAATAGAGGATTCCTGGTGGAGACTCCTTGAAATAACGATGTCCTTTTCAGTCTCGTAAGCTCCGCAAGGAATGCTTCTTTGCATAAAAGTTCAGCCAGGAAAGAATCTTCTATCCATCCGGTTGCCCGCATAGAGTAGTTGCAGTCGTCCGACAGTAGTTTCTGGTTCTTTGCTTTCGGCTCGGATTCAGAGTCTTTGCACAACCGCTCAATAAGTCTGACGAACGGCGCGGATAGGGGTGGTACCAGATTGTGCTCTGCCAGGCTGAAGAGCGCACCCAGGCGCAGAACAGTGGCTTTCAAAAGGGAGGAGCTCAGATCATTACTTTCCTGCCTTTTGATTTCGCTGTGCTTCAGCACCAATCCGGTCAAAAGCCGGGCGCATTTTTTGAAGGGCTTTTCTATGGATTGGGGCTCGTCAAGGGATTGGTTCATCGAGGGTGTAAGGTTCAGGCTCTGTCTCTGGCTGTTCTGGAGGCTTGTAAAGGGTAATCCGATCCCAGGTCGGCATCTGTTATTTGTGTCCTTCTCTTCTTCTGAAGAGGCATGAATACAGGCTCTTGGGCTGGGACCTTCTCGAGTAGTTCTAATTGCCGGCGTTCACAATCCGAGAGTGGTTGGCCGGACTGGTTGATCAACACAATGAAGATAAGACTATAGTTGCATATCTTGGTTGTCATTTAGTGTATAAATCTAATATCGATTTGTACATCATTCGTGGGAGCAACTCATGACCAAAGCAGGACTGGAAGGTGTTGTTGCAGCATCGTCCTCTATTTGCAAAGTAAACGGTACCGAAGGGCGATTAATCTATCAAGGTTATGACATTCATGATCTAGCCGAACACTCCACCTTTGAGGAGGTCGTCTATCTTCTATGGTTTGGAAGATTGCCCGTTAAGTCTGAACTTGAAACCCTGAGGAAAGAACTCGGTGCCAACCGAGCCTTGCCGCCTGATGTAATCGACATGATGAAGAAATTTCCTAAGGACTCCGTGCCCATGGAAGTTCTTCGTTCCGTCACTTCCATGCTCTCCATGTACGATCCCGATGCCAACGACAATGGTCGGGAAGCGAATATCCGCAAAGCGACTCGTTTGACAGCTCAGTTGCCCACCATTGTGGCTTACTGGGATTGTGTTCGTAGCGGTCGCGAAGTGGTGACTCCTAAGGCAGAGCATTCCACCGCCGCCAGTTTTCTCTATTTGCTGCATGCCGGTAAAGAGCCGGATGAAGTCAGCGTTCGCTCTCTAGATATCGCTCTCATTCTTCATGCCGAGCACGGTTTGAATGCTTCTACCTTTGCCGCCCGGGTTGCTACCGCTACCCAAACGGATATGCATTCTGCCATCACTGCCGCCATAGGAACCCTGAAAGGACCTCTCCATGGTGGCGCCAACCAGGAAGTAATCAAGATGCTTCTGGAGATTGGTGACCTGGAAAAGGTGGAAGGTTTCATCACTAAAATGCTGGAAGAGCGCAAAAAGATAATGGGCTTTGGTCATCGTGTGTACAAGACCGAAGACCCTCGTGCTTTTCACCTGAAAAAGATGTCTGAAGCTCTTGGGGAGAGAACCGGCGAAAGTAAGTGGTTCGAAATGTCCAGGAAGATAGAAGAGATTGTCAATCGAGAGAAGAAGCTGAACGCCAATGTCGACTTCTATTCCGCTTCGGTCTATTACATGCTGGATATTCCGCGTGATTTGTTCACGCCAATCTTTGCCATAAGCAGAATGTCCGGATGGTCTGCCCATGTATTGGAGCAGAATGAAAACAACCGTTTGATTCGCCCCACCGCAGAATACGTAGGTCAGATAGACCTCAAATATGTACCCCTGGTGGAAAGAGAAGCAAAAGCGAAAAGCTGTTAGTGCTGGAGCCGGGTCGCGGTCTAAATATATTCTTCGCCCCTGGCCTGGTAAGAGAGAAATATCGTCTCAAGAAACTCTTCGGCGTTTCCCTTAGCTAGCTCGCCATTTTCGCTGGCCAGGTCGATACTGTCTTTTAGCTTCTCTCGGAAATAATCTTCCAACTTGCTGGCGATGATT
>JAUIJG010000233.1 GCA_030431355.1 bacterium | reverse complement strand
GGTCGTAGGCAGGTATTCTGCCGTCGGTGGAGTTTGCTGCCACTATATCCACGTCGCCATTTTTGGCGGCGTTATATAGCAGATTCAAATCCATATCCGAGACTGTTTCGAAGTTTAGGTTATAGGCTTTGACAAGACCATTGAGCCCATCAGGTCTCTCCGCGAATTCCGAAGCAATGCCGAAGTTCAGGGTGGAAGCCACGTTTTTTAAGTCGGAGACTCTTTCCCAACCGTATTCATCGGCGTCTTTTATGCGACAGACTATGGCATAGGTATTGTTGAACCCGAAAGGAGCCAACCAGCGCAGTTTGAATTTCTCCCCGTAGTCTTTTTGTACAGTGGAAAATACCTCTTCGGCTTTCTGACCAGGCGAAGGCTTGCGTTGCAGTACCGCACTGTAGGCGGTGCCTGTATATTCGGGATAGATGTCGATCTCGCCTGAAGTAATGGCGTTGTGACAAAAAATTGTCCCCGGGAAGTCGAAACGTCTCACTACCTTCAGATCAGTTTTTGCCTCGATTAGTTGAGCCATCATCTCGCCCATGATGATATGTTCCGAAAAGTGCTTGGTTCCTATTGCTACCTTTCCGTGGGGACTGACCAGGGGGTGTCCTTCCAGATAAATGTAGCTACTTAGCATAAGGACGATGGCAGGAACGGCTATGGTCGCTCGTTTAAGGGTCTTGAGCAGGGGGCGGCTTCTTATAGTCTCTCTGGAAGAGATCGGCTTTAGTCCCCATTCAACTCCGGCCAGGGAGAAATCGACGACTAGAGCTAGAAGTGCTGCCGGGACGGCACCTAGCATTAGCAGTTTTGTATTAGAGAGAGCCAGCCCTCGGTTGATAAACTCACCAAGACCGCCGGCTCCGATAAAAGCCGCCAGGGTCGCTACTCCCACTCCTACCACGGCGGCTGTTCTGATGCCGGCGATGATAACCGGGATTGACAGGGGAATTCTCACCATGAAAAGCCTCTGCATAGAGGTCATGCCTATTCCTTCTGCCGCTTCCATGGTCGGTCTATCCACTCCTTCCAATCCGGTTATTGTATTTCGCACAATGGGAAGGAGGGCGTATAAAATCAAGGCGGTGAGCGCGGGCAAGACACCGATTTTATGATAGAGAGCCATAAGAAAGACAAGTAAGGCAAGGGACGGCACCGTCTGTAAAATTCCCACGACTCCTAACAATACCCCTTTCAACTTGTGGTATTTGAATCCGAGAATGCCCAGGGTGACACCGAATATTGTGGCAATGACCGTTGATACGCCGGCCAGCATCAGGTGTTCACCAGTTCTTAGCCAGAGTACATCCTGGCGTTCGGCCACAAACTCCAGCCAGCCTTGTATGTCCATCAAAATACCTCTTTGAATTGAGAGAGTTGGCGAGCCGGTCTAAGAAACAACTCTTTTACAAAATCGGTCTGCGGTTTGTTAATGAGCTCTTCCGGGGAGCCGCATTGTTGGAGAACTCCCTTGTCCATTACGGCGATCCTGTCTCCTAGAAGAAGCGCTTCGAAGAGATCGTGGGTGACAAAAATAATGGTTTTGCCCAGTTCGGATTTTAGCTCAAGAACTTCTTTTTGCAGTGAATCTCTTGTCACCGCATCGAGTGCGCCAAAAGGTTCATCCATTAATAGATAATCCGGATCTGCGGCCAATGCCCTTGCCACTCCCACACGCTGCTGCTGTCCTCCGGATAACTCCTGGGGAAGCCTGTTTCCATAAGTCTCCAGAGGCAACTCCACCAGATCTAACAAGTCTTTAGCCCGGCTGAGCATCTTATCTTTTGGCCAGTTCAACATTTTAGGAACTATGCATACGTTTTCTTCGATGGTCATATGTGGAAAAAGACCGATCTTTTGAAAAACATAACCGATCTTTCTACGCAAGGCCACTTTGTCGAACTTGGTATTGTTCGTGCCGTCGATCTCTATCTCTCCGGAGGTTGGCTCTATTAGACGATTGATCATCTTCATTGTCGTGCTCTTACCACAGCCGGAAGATCCCAGAAGAACCAACAGCTCTCCTTTCTTGATCTCCAAATTGAGATCGTTGACCGAATATGTATCGCCCCCATCGAAGCTCTTCTTGAGGTTTTTTATCTTAATCAATTGAATAAAACCGTTTTGTAGTCTCATCCAGGCTCTCAGTATTTAGGCGAATCTTCAAGACCCTTTAAGAACAAAGCTATTGCTCGAACTTTCTCAGGCGCCTCTTCAAAGCCGCCTGAAAAGAGCGTTTGGATAGGTATGGCCAATTGTCTTGATGATACAAGCTTTATGTTTTGCCCGCTATTCAAGGGCAGCAGTAGCCGATCAAGTTGATCTCAGTTGCTTCTTTGTTCTGGTATTAAATATGATGCATCTTTTCGATTTGCTTAATTCCAGGCGTTGCAGCTTAGAGACTTGAGGGACTAGAAGAGTCTGGTTCAAGGGTGGATGCCAAGAGTTTCTTCTTTGCGAATTGTGCGAAATGTTTTATGATTCCGGCCCATCGATTCCATAGATCGCCTTATCTAGGTTAGAATCGAGATTTACCATTGGCAGGCTCAAGGTCGGTATAAATCGGTTCAACTGAACTCTGATCTAGCCTGGGAAACACCGGAGTTTAACAAGCTGATGAGGTTGGCGTTTTATGTAAATGATGTCATGACCGAGCAGGAGGGCTATACCACTAATAGCCTTGCTATGGCAGCCATCGCCCGAGGACATGAGGCCTGGGTGATTGGGGCGGATGACTTCATTTATGAGAAGGACAACACAATAAGAGCTAGAGCCAGGCATGTTCCGCGGGCAAGCTACAAGAGTGGAGCCACGTATCTGGCTGATTTAAAAGGACCAAAGGCGAAAATTGAAGAGATATCGGTGGATGATCTCGATGTCCTCTTTCTGAGAAGCGACCCCAGCAAGGACACCGGACCCAGGCACTGGGCCCAGGGGATTGGTCTGGATTTCGGTCGGGTTGCTATGAGCCACGGCGTAATCGTATTAAATGACCCGAACGCCCTGGCCGATGCCATGAACAAGATGTATTTTCAGACATTTCCCGAAGAGGTCAGACCGAGAACCATAATCACCCGAAACAGGGAGAAGATCAGGCGATTCGCCAAGGAAGAGGGCAACTGGGTGGTTCTCAAGCCTCTTCAGGGCTCCGGCGGTAAAGGGGTCTTTCTGGTCAAACCCGAGGATATGACCAATCTCAATCAGATTGTCGATGCGCTTTCCAAAGACGGCTATATCATCGCCCAGGAGTATCTTCCTGAAGCGAAAAAAGGTGACGTCCGTCTGTTCATGATGAATGGCAGACCGATGCGCTATAAAGGCAAGTATGCCGCTTTTCGTAGAATCGGTCAGGAAGGGGATATAAGGAGCAACGTCCACGCCGGTGGTTCTGTAAAACAGGCGGAGATAACCTCCGAAGCTCTCATGCTCGCCAACATGGTCAGACCGAAACTCTGCAAGGATGGAATGTTCCTGGTTGGACTCGATATTGTCGGAAACAAATTGATGGAGATAAACGTTTTCTCTCCCGGGGGATTGATCACCGCCCAGAAGTTCGAAGGCGTAAATTTCTCCCATGCGGTAATATTGTCTCTTGAGAATAAGGTCGATTACATGAAGTACTATCGAAGAAATTTCGACAACGTGGAAATGGCCACCCTCTAGTACTTCGAGATTTCGGAATCCGTGGACGAAGACCAGACTAAAAAAGCCGTCAGGGTAAAGAGAAGGAAAGGTGTTGGTACCAAAAACGGTGCCAATATTATCTCTTTCGTCAAATCCAGGCTTGAGGATAGTAAGCGGATTCGTCGCCTTCTTTCTCCCTGGGGCAAGATCAGTATCGATCGCCAGCTTCCCTTCCTTGCTGTTTATCGCAAACCGGAAGGGGTGACGAGCTTCGGTGATGAACGGCTTGTTATGGGAGAGGCTTCCTATCTAACCGCGTCCGGAGCTAGAAAACACCACTCCGGTATCTCTAAACTGGTGTCGGAAGTGGTGTCGCTACTCTCCGACAAATTTGGCGCTTTCCTGATGATCGAGGTCTGGGTCTCGCCGGTGGAAACCACCGAAGATATGCCGGCCAGGGCGCCACATTTCAAAATACATCTTCCCGAGGAACGCATACCCCGGGAGTCAGTGAATCGGCTTGAGCGTTCGCTTAAAAGGGTAAAGGTCCACAAGCAGTCGGCGGTGGTGGAGGTGATTCCGAATTCTCGAACCAACCCTCCGGGAATGCTTTCTTTGCTATCGAAGAAGAGAGCAAAGCAATTGAATGCTTACACCCTTGGGGTTGAAGTGCTTGATGTCTACAGGGATTCCGAGACCAAGAATGACTTTCCGCTGATTCTGCAGACGATTAACCGTGAGTTGACACGGTCTTTGAGATATTGTTTTTTTGAATTCACCCAGCGGCATACTACTTATCGACCTACCAACTACCAGCAGCTTGGACCGCGCAGCATCAAGCGATCCGTATTCGATATCGATCATCAACTTGCCACTATTTCAAGCCAGTTCGACCTGGTCCTTGCTTCTACCCCCACTAACTACAATGCGGCTTTCGAGGATTTTAAGAAGAGCGGATTCCAAAAGATGCCACAGTTCTTCTATCGTCCGGTGGCGGTGGAGCCGGCTGAACTGAAGCGAAAGCTTTATGAGATTAAACTTGAGCAGGTTGAGGATCCTGCCATGGCCCAGCTCTTTCGCGAGCAACAGAAGGGAATCGACAGACAGATTTCCATGCTCTCCGATAGGGATACGCCTAACTTTCTGTACGGGAGCATGCAGCTTTATGGGGTGCCCAGCGATAGACACCTGGAACTGGCAAAATTGGTGCTGGATATTGTTCCTTCCAAATCCAAAGACGAACAGTTAAAAGAGTCGCTTTCGGCAAAAGAGTTTGCCCAGGTGGCCCGGCAGGAGATTCGCTTCTACCAGGAACGTCATCCTGATTTTGATTTTGCCGTGGAGTTGCGTGAAGATGTCTCCGGAGTGATGGTTTCCAGCGGCAATCTGCTCATCAATCCAAAGAGTCGCATCCCCCAGACCCGTGTCAGGGCGATTCTCCAGCATGAAGTAGGTACCCATGTGGTCACCTTCTACAACGGTCGCATTCAGCCGCTTCAGCAGATGGCATCCGGGCTTGTGGGGTATGACGAGGTTCAGGAAGGCCTGGCTGTTCTGGCCGAATATCTCTCCGGGGGGCTGACTCGGCGGAGGATGCGAATGCTTGCCGCTCGGGTAGTGGCGGTGCGGATGATGCTTGCCGGAGCACCTTATATCGAGGTCTTCCGGGAATTGACCCAGGTTTATCGATTCAGTAATAAGCTTGCTTTTAATCTGGTTACCAGGGTTTTTCGCTCCGGCGGCTTTACCAAGGATGCGGTCTATCTGCGGGGTCTTATCTGGCTTCTGGAGTATCTGAAAGGCGGCGGAGGCATAGAAGACTTGTTGGTGGGCAAGATGCCCCAGGTGCATTTACCTCTGGTTCGGGAACTTCTCTGGCGCAAAGTGCTCAAGAAACCTGTGGTGGTCCCCAGGTACCTGAGGGAGTCCGATGCCGGAAGTCGATTTGACCTGATAATGAGGGGGATGAGCCTGGAAGAGTTCAGCAAATCCCTGAAATTGTCCTAGAAATCGCCCGGACGGGGTATGTTTACTATCAGAGACATTGCTCTCGTTTTTGATAGAGATTGTTTGATGTGAGTGCTGATGTGGCCCACTCCCCAGGAATTTAATGAAGCTATTCAAAGCCCTCAATATTGCTTTGAGGATAGTGATCTTATTCGAGCGACTGTGTCTCTCAATCCCCTGGGCTTGCCACGTTCTATCACCGGCGCCTTTGCCAGTGTCTACAGGCTCGATACCAGGGTCAACTCGTATGCCGTTCGTTGTTTTCTCGAATCCAGACCTGGATTGCTGGAACGCTATCGAATCATAGAAGATTTCCTGACCGGACTGGACTCGCCGGATTTTCTTCCTTTCAAGTTTCTCGAAAGAGGGATAAAGGTCCAGGGAAACTGGTATCCGGTTCTGAAAATGGAGTGGTGCGAGGGGGAGCCTCTGGATCAGCACCTACATCGTGTGATCAAGAATAGCAAGCGAGTCGAACAGCTCAGGGTCAGTTTCCGAGATCTGGTGCTTCGCATGGAGGAGAAAGGAATAGCCCATGGGGATCTTCAGCATGGCAATATCCTCATCAATGAAGACAGGCTTTATCTAGTTGACTATGACGGTATGTTCGTACCGAGATTGTCCGGCAATGAGAGCGTGGAGGTCGGACATCGAAACTTCCAGCATCCCCGTAGGGATAGTTCCCTGTTTGAGACCGGCCTGGATAATTTTTCGGCATGGTTAATAGACAGTTCGTTGAGAATTTTAGCTATTGATCCTGGCTTATGGACCAGCTACGGTTGCGGTGACGACTGTTTACTCTTTCGACATAGAGACTTTCGGGCGCCGTTAAAGTCAGAGCTCTTTGCTGACCTATCCACCCATGAGTCGGAAGAGGTAAGACATCTTGGCGCCTTCGTTTCGAAACTTCTACGGGTGAAGCCTGATTGTATTCCCAGTCTTAGTGCCGATGAAGAAGAGTTGCGTCTGCTTTTCGAAGATGAGGAGAAGCAGATCCTCGATGAAGTGGAGAGATCTATTAAGCTGACCGGAGAATATTTGCTGGAGAATCTTGAGGATTTTTCGGAGGCGGTGGAAGTCAAAAGTCGTAGCTCTATCAGGCGAGAGCGGGCACAATTTCCTATTTCCCAGGCCATGTTAGGACGACTCACTAAAATGAAGGAGTCCGCCCATCGTCGTCTGGTGTCGATGATGGTGCCTGAAGTCTGGGCGGAGCGTACGGTAAATCGAGGCGTTCAAGCGTATAACCAGGGTAATTATGCCGAGGCGATTAAGAGCTTTAAGTCGGTGGCTGAAACTTTTGAAGAGAAGAGTCAGTTCTATTACTGGTCTTATACCGCCAATATTCACCTAGGCTATTCCTATGTGAAGACCAATCAGATCGGTACCGCCTCGCACTATTTTCGTGAGGCGCAACGCTATGCCTCGGTCTTCGTTTCTCACCAGATGTCTTTACGGGCCACTCTTCTTTTGGCTGCTTCTTACTACGACTCCGGTCAAGAAGAGCGCTCCTATGACTTGATAGTGAAGTCACTCAAGTCACCATCATCTTTTATCTCCTTTGTCAGGCATGAAATGGAAGGAGCCTTCGCCGGTTCTCTGACAATAGCCAATCTTCTTTTGAGGGTGGGCCATATATTCCTTTCTAAAGATGATCTCGAAAATGCGGTGATCTCATTTGAGTCTGTTATCGAATTCGTAAAAGGCGTGGAGGCTGAGAGCCTTAAGACCCAGGCAAAAATTCTTGTACTAAGGGCGATAACCGGAATTTGTCTTTCTCGATTTGAAAAGAATGAAGAGCAGGTCATCGGCATGTTCTCAAGCAACATCAAGTCTTCGGATGGATTACGTCGCTTGCTCGATGCCGAGGACCGTGACTCTCGCTTAAGCACCCAGGCTAGATATATTGAGTTCCTGCGCCATGTTGCTTCTACCTACTATGACGAGCGCCAATATAAATACGCGAAAATTGCCTACAAAAAAGCTCTGGAGCTGGCGGAACTTTCCGGATGGGGCGTGGAGCGAAGTGTCTTCCTTGCCGATTGTCTTTTAGGCATAGGCAACACTCCTGAAGCAGCTAAAATTTTATTGAATTCCTATGATGGCTCTTTTGACCAGGAGATAGATCTGCTTCCTAAGCTCGATTCAATCTACGAGTTTCATTACGCTGTTCTGGTATCGGTTATGGTTACCGAGTCAGGAGGCTATAGAAGAAGAAATAAATGTCTTGATTATCTCGCCTCAATCGTTCCAACCGGTGAGAATCTGAAGCTCTCCTTGAGATATCTGGAAGACAGCCCTCTCAATCAGTCCAAGAATCTTGCCATTCTTCTTGCGGATTGCGCCAGGGATCTGAGCCGCTCGGGTAGAAGCTCGGAGGCCCAGGAAGTATATTCCGTCAGTTTTAAAATTTTTCAGCGGGCTGGTATGGTGGATTCCGAAGCGGACAGGGTGATCGAGTGTTTACTCGTCAACGATGACCTTGATACCGCTGCCCAGCTTCTCCTTCAGTCTACGGACCTTGAGAA
>JAUIJG010000232.1 GCA_030431355.1 bacterium | reverse complement strand
AAGTTTGTAAAAGGAGACGCTGTGGCAGGCCTCCTCATCACTTTGCTGAATCTGGTGGCAGGGTTGATAATGGGGATTGCCGCTGTTCTCATTTATAGCCACTATAGGTGGTGAATAAGTGGACATCTTATATTGATCGAATTTGTCCACAATAAACCGCTGAATATCATATTCATTGGTCTGGATCTTGCTTTCCAGGCGCCTTTTTACTTCAGAGAAAGCATCATCCACTATGGAGCGCAACTTATCGGTGGCGTAGATATGGCTTTGTAACTGCTCTTCGCTCCAGGTTGCTTCGAAAGTCTGTACCAGATTATGAGAAGAGATTACATCGACTCCGCTGTCCCGAACTAGCTCGATAGTGCCGGCATCCACCCGGGAAATATAGGGAATAGCGTTGCGAGGTGAATACTGCATGGCCACCGATTTCCTTCCTTTTAAAATCGAAGCCAACTTCTCTTCCATCTCTTTCCATCCCACATAAATTATTCTCTCGCCGGGAAGGTCTTTGAGGGCATCGGACTCAATTTGATGGACCAGTTTAGTAGGCTCCCCTTTTGCTGGAACAAAGTAGAACCATCTTCTTGAGAACATATGGGTTTCGGTAAGCTTAAGTATCCGAAGCGCTAATGGGTCATTGTTCTTGAAATAGTAGAAAAGCCAGCCGTCGGCCCCTGCTTTCTGAAGTTGATTTTGAATTGCTGTCAGGCTTTCTGAGTCGAAGCGGAGCTTCTCTTTGCCTGAGGAACTGCTGGTGGAGGTGGTCATTTGCTTACCCTTGCATTCATTGATAGGGGGGTATTTTAGCAAATGAGTTCGGTCGAGGTAATCTCTGAGGAAATTGCTGACGCTAGATACGGTGTTGCTAGCTGGCTGCCCCAGCTCTTTCCGCCTCGTCAAGAAGCTGGATAAAGTCATTTCGAAACTGGGCGATGATTCTCTTCAATTCGCTTCTCGGGCAGAAACAGACTATGCCGCCGCCGGCCTGGGCCATGAAGGTGCTTAACTCCGGCAACTCTACTATGGAAGTCTCATCGGGATGGGTGGACCACTCTTCGAGCCAGTGGATCGGCGCGCTCAGGAAGTACTTATCTCTTCTGGCGTAGGGATGGTTTATCTCTTCGCAGTTGCCGTCGGCTCGCATGAGATAAAGATCGCCGGGGACAATCCGGTAGACCGGTAGGTCGTGGTTGTCCATCTGGTAAAAATCGAGCGCTTGTTGATAGCCCTGCAGTTCATTGGAGAGCCAGAGCAGTTTTTCGTCAGGAATTTTGCCTCTTAGATTTGGTAGGGCGCTGGGCAATGCTTCGGAGAAAGTTGTCTCTCCGGCAAGCAATTTCCGCTTCATTTCCTCAAACAATGTTCTCCTCCAATGCATCGGCAAAAATGATGACTAAAGTTTTGCCTATATTAGCAACCAACCTGGCGGCTTCCTATTCTTGCCAACCTATCGTTAATTGCTGTTGCCAAAATGTCTATTTCCAGCCAAATACTAATCAATCTGAGTAATGTGTCATCTTTTCTTATTTACCACTGCAGTACCTGGTTCTAATACATTTCTCCAATATTTTAGGCTTTACGCTATTTGATATTAAGGACCGGAGAGTTGACGTACATCTAAAATATATGGAAAGCTAATCAGGTTGATTGACAACCAAGAATTGAATGAAATCAGTAGCCAGTCCCGCAAACAACTTATCGGAAGAAAAGACCAATCTCTCCTCCCTGGTCAAACTCGTGGAAGACGAGATGGCTCTTGTCGAGGAGTGGCTGCGGACTAATCTTATCGACGACAATCCTTTTGTGGAAGATCTGCTTAAACAGGTCTTTCTTGCCGGAGGAAAGCGAATTAGACCATTGATTGTCCTACTCGCTTCCCGGGCCACAGCCCCCAAACAGGACGAATTCTCTCGCCTGCACATAATTCTGGCGGTTTTGACTGAACTGATTCACACAGCCAGTCTCGTCCATGATGATGTGATCGACAAAGCCAGCGTCAGGCGGGGTCAGGAGACCATAAACAAGCGGTGGAACGAACGTCTCGCCGTGTTGATGGGGGACCTCCTCTTTGCCCAGGCTTCAATCTGTCTGGCAAGGATTATGAATCCTTCGGTGGTCGGAATTTATGGTCAGGTCCTGGGAGATCTTTGCGCTGGTGAGATAAAGCAGATGCGTCAACAGTTCTCGACCTCGGTTAATTGGGAAATATACAAAGCCAAGTCCGTGGGCAAAACCGCTTCTCTATTTGCCGCCGGCAGCCATAGTGGAGCCATTCTAAACGGTTGCTCCAATAACACTATTCAATCGCTAAAAGACTATGGAATCAACCTGGGAATCTGTTTCCAGATTGTCGATGATCTTCTGGATGTGACTGCGTCCGAAGAGCAGACCGGCAAACCGGTGGGCGGCGACCTCAGAAATGGAGTTATCACCGCACCGGCTCTATTCATTTTGGAAGGAGATGGACCGGATCGCAAACGTTTGAAAGAGCTTATCGATAGTCGAGCGGTAGTAAGCGATGAGGGTGTGGAAGAAGCGTTGACTATCATCCGCAATGGCGGTGGCGTAGACAAAACCGTAGAGTTGGCGGCTGATTACGCCGCAAAGAGCAAAGCGTCGTTGAATGTATTGCCTGACACTCCCTACAAAGAAGCTCTGGCTAGTCTTGCCGACTACGTGATGCATAGGACCAGCTGATTTTACCGCTTGTCTCCAGCTAACTTTCAGGGGTGACTCTTGTGTCCGGTTTCCAAACAAAAGACAAGCCAAAGTCTCAGAGAAATTTCTATCCGATTAATGTGGATCTGAGCGGTAGAAGAGTTCTCTTTCTTGGCGGCGGTAGGGAAACTCTGGTGGAAGCTAAGTCTCTTATAGAGTTCGGTGCTCATATCGATATTCTCTCCCGGAGACCGGTGAGGGAGATTCAAGACCTGGCGCTCACTCACAGCCATCGTCTCCGGTTAATCAAAGAAGATGCGGACTTTCTTGAGAGCGGAGCAATTCAAGTAAGTGATTATGCCCTGGTTTTCGCATACTCTAAATTTGCAGCCAGCAATGAGACTTTGTTGAAGGTAGCCAGGGAATCCGGGGTGATCTGTGCCCGCAAAACTGTAGCCGGGGACTTTGTTGTGCCCTCAATTTTGAGGCGCGGTCATTTGAAAGTTTCGGTCAGTACCGATGGCATTTCCCCTGCTCTGGAGTCAGTACTGCTATCTAAGATTGAGTCAGAGTCTATTGGAGAACTTGATAGTTACGCTCTCTTCCTCGATACGGCTGCCGAGATGGTCGATGGGTTGCCGACACCTCTGACTGAAATTCAGCGAGGCAAATTGCTTGAGTCGGTTTATGATTTAAGTGGAAGAGACGATATCCGAAGCGCGCTCCGGCGCAATAATTTTGCCGAAGCTTCCCAGTTGTTGCGTCGACACCTGGAAGAACTTCTGGAGACCCATGGTGCATGAGGTTACTCCAATTGATACCACCAGTGACACTAGTGTTGTGATTTAAATGAACACCGATACCACACAGCAAGAAGCACCAGTTACGGAAGGCCCCGCCAGGGCGAAAAAGAACAACGTCTCTTTTGTGGCATCGGTAAAGCTTACCGTCCTGTCTTTGAGCCTGATTGCCGCCACTGTACTTGTGGGAGCCTGGTGTCCCCAGGAGACCCAGGTGGGCAGGGACAAAGTTTTCGAAGCCTTTGGAGACAAGTACGCGCCCATCTTGATACAGATGGGTATTTCCGACATCTTTCATACTCCATGGTTTCTGTTTTTAATCGCCTTAATTACCCTGAATATGGTGGCATGCAGTTTTCAGCGAGTTTTCCCTAAGGTTCGCCTTCTCCGGCAGCCGATGCCTTTTCTAAAGGGTGTTTCGATAGAGAAGATGCCCTTTGTTAGAACCTTGAATGTCGGCGATGAGAAAGACTCATCCCAGGTTGTTTCTAAAGTTGAGGAGGCACTGAGGAAGAGTCACTACAAGGTTCTTCGTCAGGGAGACATGCTGGTAGGCGATTTTGGCAAGGTCGGTCGCCTGGCTGCCACTGTCACTCATATTGGCTTGTTGACCCTGGTGGGTGGGGTCACCGTTACTTCCTGGACCGGATTCAGCGGATTTCAGCCGGTCAAGCTTGAAGAGTCCATGTCTTTTGCCGATTCTCAACATTCTAAGCTATGGATTGGTTCACTGCCGGACTGGACGGTTCGGGTGAACAAAACCTGGAAGGAGAGTTATCCCGGAGGCGAACCTAAGCAGTGGTATTCCGACCTCAGTGTGGTCTCCGCCGAAGGTAAGGAGATGAAGCGGGGAACCATCTCAGTAAACAACCCCCTCACCTATGACGGGGTGGACATATATCAAGCCTCCTGGGGAATTGATTCCCTTGAACTCTTATTTAATGGACAGGCAAAGCAATTGCCCCTGGAGACCATGGGAACCAGGCATGCGGCCTTTCTTCCCCTGGACAGGGACTCTGTGCTTATATTCAGTGCCTCCGACAAGGATTCCAGTGAGCCCCTGAGAATCTTCGCCAAGAGAAGCGAGTGGAAAGCCCCTAAAAAAATAGCTGAGGTTAAGCCGGGTGAAGCCATTGATATGGGGGGTGTGAAACTCACTTTCAGTAGGCTTATACCCCGCACAGGTCTCCAGTACAAAAAGGACCCGGCGATAGGGGTCGTGTTCGTCGCTTTTGGCTTTATCATTGTCGGTGTGCTACTTGCCGCCATTCCATTTAGGCAAGTATGGGTCAGTGTTGAGCCTCTCTCCAGGGACGGGAGTCAATTTGCTGCAGCCGATGTAGACGAGAAGGACTTAAAGCAAAATGATGGCTTAGTTTTATATATTGGTGGGCGATCAGTGAAAGCGAAGGTAGGATTTGAGCGTTCCATCAATAAGCTTCTTTCGAACTGCTTCGGAGATGGCATGCCAGATGGAGGAGAAGAGAAGAGTCCCCTTGATCAACCGGAGCCGGATCTAAAAAAGGAAACCGTTTAAATGTCTGATTTTCAAGTAGCTCTAACAAATACGGCGGGTCTTTCCTCCGTCATGTCTTTCTGGGTTTTTGTCGCCTCCAATGGATTTCGACAGCGCCGGGAGCTTCTTGTAAAAGCCGCCTCCTTTGTTTTGATTGTCGGTTTTTTAGCTCTTACCATAGCAATCGTAGCCAGGGGGGTGGAAGCCCAGCGTTTTCCGCTTTCCAATCTCTATGAGTCTTTGCTCTGGTTTGCCTGGGCGACGATGGGTGGTTACATTTGGCTCAGTCGAACCTATGGCATCGGCCAGCTTGGTTGGCTAGCCAGTCTTACGGCAGCCGTGATGTTTCTCTATGGTAGTTGGCTGCCCCAGAGCCAACATGATATTGCTCCTCTGGTGCCGGCTCTCGTCAGCTACTGGCGTCAAATTCATGTGCCACCATTGATAGTGTCTTACGCTATGCTCTTTCTCTCCGGTCTTTGTGGCTTGATTCAACTGTGGTCGGCGGGAAGAGTCAAATCTGTTCTCACCTCCGCCCTGACTATAGTTGTTGCTTTGGGTGCCATATGGTGGGGGACCTTCGATAAGGTAGAGGTTTTCTATCTACAACTTATGTTTGTGGGTGGCAGTATTCTGGGTGTTCTTTTAAGCTGGTATTTTTTGAAAGACGTGTCTCAAAGCCATATAAAGGAAAAGAAAGCTGCTTTGTATGACGATATTTCTTATCGCTGCATCGTGGTGGGTTTTCCTCTTCTAACCATCGGCATTATCACCGGCGGTCTCTGGGCTAATCATGCCTGGGGCAGCTACTGGTCCTGGGATCCTAAGGAATCCATGGCCCTGGTGACCTGGCTAAGTTATGCCGCCTATATTCATTTAAAGGTACACCGGGAGCTTTCCGCCGAGAAACTTTCAATGGTTGCTGTTATCGGCCTATTGCTTACACTGCTCACTTATCTAGGATTTAACACCCTGGGCTTTGGCGGTCTGCACAGCTACGGACAGTTTAAGTAGGTTCGACCTGGGAATTTCCCTGTATTTACAAGATTATTGCTAAATCTAAGGGCGATCTAGGGATAACCCGGTTATCAAAGTATGCCTTGGAACATTTTAATAGATAAGGCGTCACCTATTCCGGTGAACAAAACAAACCCGCAATTACACGGCTCCCTTCCTAAAAGGAGCAGTGTTTTGGATAGCAATTTATCGGCTTCACCCCTGGAACCCTGATCTGTTGATCCTAATCAACTCGAGGCAATGGCAAGAAGAGCAACTAAAACTAAGAGAAAATACAATGATTCCGCGGATGATTTCAGCCTGGATGAGATCATTCCCGGACTCGGTCCCACAGGCATTGTGGGCTCGGATGATGGTGACGATTATGATGTCACCGAGTTACATTCCGTAGGCTCCGATTCGGACGAGCCGGTACGCCGTGGCAGGAAACCCTCTAAAACAGAGGATCCCGTTCAGGTGTATCTAAAGAACATCGGACGGGTCAAGCTTCTCAGCGCGGTGGAGGAGATTGAGATCGCTCGCCGTGTAAAAGAAGGCGATCCGGCAGCCAAGAAACACCTGGTCCAGGCAAATTTGCGTCTGGTGGTCTCCGTGGCTAAGAAGTACCAGGGCCGTGGCTTACCATTTCTGGATCTGATTCAAGAAGGCAATCTTGGATTAATTAGAGCCGCGGAGAAATTTGATCCCGAGAGGGGATACAAGTTCTCCACCTACGCCACCTGGTGGATTCGCCAGGGCATAACCCGGGCTCTAGCCGACAAGTCCCGAACTATTCGGGTACCTGTACACATGGTGGAGACCATCAATAACTTGAGAAAAGCCACTCGCACCCTGTCGCAGAAGCTTGATCGCAGACCGAATCTTGATGAGCTGGCTGCGGAAATGAAAGTTTCGGTTAAAAAGGTCAAGGATATACTGGCGGCCAATCGCTCGCCGCTGTCCCTCGACACTCCCTATGGAGATGACGAAGACAATACCCTTGCCGAGCTGGTGGAAGACTTGAACACCAAAACGCCGGAAGATAAAACCGCGGCAAGTCTGATGTCAGATGATGTTCGCAAGGTCTTGTCTGTTTTGACTCCCCGGGAGCGAGAAGTCTTGATTCTGCGCTTCGGGCTAAATGATGACAAACCCCGAACCCTGGAGCAGGTTGGTAAACTGGTGGGAATCACCAGGGAGAGAACCAGACAGATTGAACTGAAAGCGCTGCGCTTTTTGAGGCAATCCCAGGCGAGCAACGAACTGAAAGATTATCTGGGTTAGGAAATTAAGCTAAGGTTCTGGTTTAGATTAAAGTCTAATTTCTTGAATGACTCCATCCTTGACCAGGATTTCGCCCCCTTCAAGGCGCTGGAAGATATTCTCACCCAGCCTAACTTCAACGGGGTTTTCCACGGTGAACTGGGTAACAACACTGCCCACCGGCAGCTCTTGTAATGCCTGACTCTGGCCCTGCATCTCTTCTTTCAGCTGAAAGAGTCTAATCTTTTCTTGCTCTACTTGCTGACGGATGCTTTCAATCTGATATCTGACCTCTTCGGTCTCTGCTCCCTGGGCTTCTTTTTCAATGTCCGCAATGGCTCGCTTGCCTTTGAACTCAAGCTGCTGTAGTTCAGCGTCGATTTGCTGCAAATTTCTTTCAATCTCAGCGTTGACCTGGTCTTTAAAATTCTCAGTAACTATTGCTCTTACCGCTATCTGCCGGATGAGCTGAATGGACTCAGCCATTTATTCCTCCCGAAGTGTTGAGAATGTCAACCAGTTGATGATATTTGCCATACTAAGTTCAAAGTAGTTTAGCAGAGATGGTAAAAGCATATGGGAATTTAGAAGAATGTTCTCGGACAAAGAGACTTCTTGGCTACTTGCGCTGCGTTTTCATTTACATGTTAGGTATGTGGGTCATGAAACAATTTTTGAATCTCGGTAGAGTTAAAGTACTCTTTCCATTGGCTCTGGTAGCTTCTGCGTTATTCATAGTTGAGTTTGTCTTTTGTCCTGGGAGCCTGGCAGCCAAAAATAGAGCAATAACAATTGCGAAATTGAAGGGGCAAAGTGGTGCCGACTATGTTCTCTTTGAAAAGAATGATTTAAAGGTTGGATGGCATATTCAAAGACCTTCTAAGACCGATGATAGAGTTCACCTGTGCATCCCTGCAGCATTCACAACCAAGTCCGGAAC
>JAUIJG010000231.1 GCA_030431355.1 bacterium | reverse complement strand
CTTATAAATATGACGTGATCATCATGGATCTCACCCTTCCAAAGATGGATGGTATCGAGGTATGCAAGACTTTTCGACAGCAAGGTGGCGAGACTCCTATATTGATATTGACTGGTAGAGGAACAGTTCCTGACAAGGAGTTGGGATTTGATGCCGGTGCGGATGATTATCTGACGAAGCCATTTCATCTCAAGGAGTTATCGGCCAGGCTGAGGGCCTTGATGCGGCGACCTAAAGATTTTGCTGGTGAGGTTCTCAGTGCAGGCAATATTTCTCTAGACATTGGTGCCCATACCGTCACCAAGGGGGGTAAGGACATCCACTTGCCTCGTATGGAGTTTGCTCTATTAGAATTTTTGATGCGCCACAAAGGTCAGGTTTTCAGCGCTGAAGCTCTATTGGACAGGGTCTGGACAGCTGACTCCGACAAGTCCCCGGAGACAATTCGTACCAGTGTCAAAAAGCTTAGAAGCAAGATTGATACCAAAGGGGAGCAGTCTTTAATTCGCAATGTGCATGGTGTGGGTTACAAGCTCGAAGCTTGAAATTTGCGCTTCAGTTAGTTCGAAAGTTTGTTATCTAATTGGATGCAATACAGGCTCTTTGCAGTAATACGGTCAGGGTCTATCAAAAGCTGCAGCGGCAATTGATAGCACCAGGGTGGCAGTGTGCTGGATGGTGGGAAATATTAACAGTAACAGCAAATTTAAATACTGTTAGTCTGGCTCTGTTACGTTTGAAAGCTCTTTGGTATGACCGGAATTAGTTTTTTGTCTTGATGATATGAGGCTAAAGCAATGCTTTGTCTTCCCGGATTCTGGAATTTGAATATTGCAGTAATCTGCCAGGATTACTGTAAATGATAGAAAAACTGTAAAACTGTAACGGATGAGTTTACAATTTATGGTGCATTCCGTATCGGAAGCGGGTTGTAAAGTGTTTCGGGTAAAGGGTTTTGGGAGATTTTACTTGCGTTCTTGTTGATTTTGCAGTATCTTGACAGCATCACAGCAATGGGTGAGAATACTGTTATGGTTGCGGAAGACGCGACGAAATACTCGATAGATGAGTTATCCAATAGGGTCTCTCGCTTACTAAAAGAGCGCGGACTTAAAAATCTGCAGCAGGACAACCGGGTCTCATCTGCACCGGATCGGCGCACTATCAGGTATTACACATCGCTAGGCATACTTGATCGACCTTCTATAGAAGGAAGACAGGCTCGCTATGGCGAAAGACATGTGTTGCAAATTCTTGCAATCAAGGCTTTGCAAAGCGTCTCACTTCCGCTTTCAGAAATTCAATCCCTTCTCTACGGATCCACCGATGAAGAGCTTGAAAATGTAGTCACCAGTGTTCAGGAGTCTAACCGGGTCAAGTCAAAGCTATTGAAGAAAGAGCCCCTTGAGACAGTTGAGATTCGCAGATACAGCGAAGTAGAACTGGAGCCGGGTTTGAAGTTGATGATAGCTGATGATTGGAAGCCCAAAATCGACGAGAGCATGATTTTAAGCCGGGTTAAGGCTGCCCTGGAAGCATTTGGCGCTTCGGGCAAAAGCGACCCTGCTGGCACAGGAGAATTATTCGATGGACAAGAAGAGGAATCTGAATAGTGTTGTAAAACTTTTGAACAAGCTCTATTACGGCAAGAGCCGCTCCCTGGGAGAGATTCTCGCCCAGAGAAAGGACCAGCAAGTTTCCCTGCCTCTAAAGTCCGTTGAGATAGATGCCCGAGTTTCCAGCCGGTTTGCTGATGTCACCATTCGACAGAGCTTTAAGAACTGCTATCGAGAGAGTCTGGAGGCTGTTTACACTTTTCCCGTGAGTGCCAGTGCTTCTATCTACTCCGTGGAATTGAAAGTTGGCGAACGAACTGTAAAAGGCAAAATTCAAGAGCGTTCAGAGGCGCGCAAGCAGTATCAAGAAGCCCTGGATAGCGGCAAGAGAGCTTGTTTGATGGAGCAAGAACGAGATGAGATTTTTACTGTCAGCCTGGGAAATATTCAGCCTGATGAGACCCTTGAAGTTGAAATAAAATACTGTGAGATTCTTTCTTTCTTTGAAGATGGCTCCACCGAGTTGCGGTTGCCTTTAGTGGTGGCACCGCGTTATGTCGGAGGGGAGCCGGTGGCACGAGAGCAGGTAGGTGATGGAGTATCGCTCGACTCCGATAGAGTTCCGGATGCATCGAGAATAAGTCCTCCGAGATTGGCTGAAGATTTTGATCCTGAAGTCGATCTCCGTATCGATGTTACTTTTGGCGTTGACTCTAAGAACTCGACGAACTCCAGGGACGATCTAAAACTTAAAAACCTTGCCTGCTCTCAGCATGCCACCCGTCTAGACTTTGAGGAAGGTGGAGCGAGAGTCAGCCTGGCCAACAAGAAGGAGCTGATGAACCGTGATTTTATTCTTCGCTGGACTGTGGCCGAAAGTGGCATCGCTTGTCGATTTAACTCATTCTCCGATGAAACTCAGAAAGCTAAAGTAGGGATGCTTTCAATTCTTCCCGAGGTCTCTTCCCAGGACGAAAGCGACACCACAAGAGGAAGAGATCTTATCTTCTTGCTGGACCGCTCGGGATCTATGATGGGAGCCAAGATGCTTTCTGCTAAGAGGGCTTGTAAGTATCTTCTCTCCAGCCTTGGTCCGGCCGACCGGTTTGCCATCAATGCCTTCGATCATCAAAATTCATGGTTCTTTGGGAATCGGGGAAGACATGAAGAAAGTGGTGATACCAGTTTTGTGGAATCCGATGAAGAGGCAGTAGCTGCCGCGTTGGACTTTCTAACCGAGGTCGATGCTTCCGGTGGAACTGAGATCTGTTCTGCCCTGGGTGAAGCTCTAGAGCGTTTTGAAAAGACCGACTCCGACCGTGTTCCGGTAATCGTTCTTTTAACCGATGGTCAGGTGGGAGATGAGTCCCATGTATTCAAACTGCTACAGAAGAGTGATTTAGGAATTCGCATTTTTTCTCTAGGTATTGATACCGCAGTAAATTACGGCTTTTTAAAACATCTCTCGGAGCTTTCCGGTGGGGTC
Source organism: bacterium (assembly GCA_030431355.1). Next base: position 5,167 of record JAUIJG010000231.1, on the reverse strand, counting down.
TCCTATGTAGTTGAGCCAGGAAGCGACCTGGAGGATTCGATGCGTAAAATTGCCAGTGACATTGGTGAGCCAGTGGTCACCAAGCTGCGCATCAGAGGTCTGAACTGCAAAGTTGAACAGTCCAGCATTGCACCACAAATGGTACCTGATTTGTTCTCTGGTCGATCCGTAGACATATTCTTTCGCTATGAATCAGGTGGCGCGACTCAAGCAGACGCTGTGCCTGCACTTATTGTGGAAGGTGAATATCAAGATGGACGAAAGTTCAAAGAAGAGGTTCTTCTGGGACAAGGGAACATTGAAGCAATTGGCAAGTTATGGGCAAGACGTGTAATTCAAGACCTGGAGGATCGATTTAGAGCTGCAGAAGGTGGATTCGGCTGGGGCGCTGAAAAGGATGTCTTTCGTGAAGCGATTGTAGATTTGTCCGTGGAGTATTCCATTCTCTCCAGATTTACCGCATTCACTGTGGTGGATGAGGAGGAGATACAGTCAGAAGACCTTGGTCTCAGAAAGACCTATCAGCCTGTTCATAACCCGCTCTCCTGGGGGGCTTCCGTTCCCGGATCCACTGGTGCCGGCGGCTGGGGAGCAGCTGGTTTTGATTCTTTCAGTGGCTCCATGTCCGGAGCATGGGGGGCGCCGCCACCACCGGCATGTGGTACTACTGGTGGTGGATATGCAATGACTGGTGGTTTGGGTCTCCCTCAACCAGAGGCTGCGCCCACGCTGCAACAGTCTGAGCCCTGTCAGGAAGATTCTTTATCGATAGAGTCAAAATCCAATTCTTACGGCTTCAGTGATATGGCGAAGTACGAAGGTTCTACTAAATCTAGCGGAACAAGCGCATTTAAGGGGTTGTCGAGGCTCTCAATCGCCTCACCGGAAAAACTGACCGGACCTTTGATGCAGGTGGTGGTTAGTCTGGACAAATTTGTTCTTGCCTGGACCGACTTCTGGATTCAGGTGGAGCAGGGCGAAATGCCGGCGGTTGATGCTGTCGTTATCGCCTGTGAGGAGTTGCGGAATTCTCTGGATGACCATCCTGTGGCTTATGAAATGCCAAAAATTTCGACAATTATTTCTCTCAATTACAGAAGTCTTCTCGCCGCTATGGTGGCTCCAAGCCTTACAGTTGCTGGTTTGAGAGCGATGCGAAAACAGCTTGATCTTGGTTTTGATGATGCATTGGCTGAAGCCGAAGCGACTCTGACCAGAGCCTTAGGGAAAAATGGTTCATTCTGGCAGTTCACTGTCTGAAGTCCTGCTGTCTAGCCAGCAGCAGGATCCAGGACAGCGGCTCAACGCTAAAATTTGAATCTGAAGAGCGCCTGCATTATTTGAGGTCATGCCAGGAGCGATTCGAGGAAAATATAGTAGTTACCGCGTGAACATCGCCGACTGTACTTATTAGACGGGTGACCCCATCCACCCGTCTAATCCCTATTAAAACTGTCTTTCGTGACCGCTTCCATCGCCATCTCTGGCGATAACCAGGGTTGTAGGCCGGCCTCCATATCCCGATAGGGCTCGGTCATTTTTACCACCTACTCTGATGGCATAGTCAGATCCTCTTTCCAGGCGGCTATATTCTATTGTTCCTCTTTTGAGTACGGAAGGCGAAGCCAGCCTTGCGTTTCTCAAGTTTTTGATTTTGCCTGTCACTGGCCACTCCTTGCGTCCGGTGTAAGGATTGCAAATTTGTCTACCGGGTTTAGCTTTCTTTGGGTCTCCGCCCGGAAAGTAGCATTTGAAGGTTCTGGTCATTCCGATCGGATATACCCTCACAATTTCGTTGTATCTTTCTGCTGCCCACTGGACCAGTCTGGCGTTGGCCAGGCTGGCTTGTCTCCGGCTCGACCTCAAAAATAGTGGCGCAGAACTCTTTCTCTCTTTGAGCAGACCGCCATCTTCAAGCCTGCCGCATATTTTGTAGCTGTTTTTCTTTCTATCCACATAGTATTCAATCTCGCCGGGCTCACCCTTACCCGCCACATCAGGAATGAGGCAGACTTTGGGCCAACCTGGCTTTTCGGTGTAAGGATTGTGGAGTATTGTGTAGGTTGTGTAGTTCTTTCCATCACAGTTTCCCAGGGGGAAATAGCTCTTGAAGGCGTCGTTCATTTTCAGGGGATAAACACCTTCATTGTGAGCTGCATAGTTCTCTGCCGCTTTCTGAGTCTTGTTCATATTGAGGAGAACGTAGTCTCTTTTGTCTTTTGTTGTACGAATGAATTGTCTCCCCATCAATTCATCGATATCCCTGGCTCGTCTAGCCAGGGCGCAATTGGGGAGGAGCAAAATGAAGCCAATTACTGCCAGGGTTATTTTTTCAGGCGAAATGCGACAACAACTAATTGGATGGTTGCCGGAAATTTCAATATTTCCTGGGCTCAGCGGTGTGGAAAGGCTCTTTTTATCCATTTTTCTGTCATTGTTTTTTTTTGTAATCAGCTCAAATCCTGCAGGGTTGAACTGTTGGGTGTTTTTGATGAAGCGCTTCTGAAACATTCTTCCTAAAGTTGCGTCTTTCTCAGATAGTAGCTAGGAGCGGTAACTGCTTAACTTTCAAGAAAAATAAAAGGTATTTACAAAAAGCCCTTCACGGGATCCTCTTGATAATCTTATAATAGAATAGTAGTCTACTGTTTCAAGGATTTTTTCAATTACAGGCTTGTCTGACATCGGAAGCTCTTGATTGTGTTATGTAGTAGTTAGTCAGCGTAGGTTAGGTGCTAAGTCAATATGTCCAACGATCCGAAAAAGAGTGTCTTCAATTACTCGGTATCCAAGTTGCCCCGTCCCCGATGGAACGTTCTAGACCTGATTGAGGTTATGAATAAAGGCAGTGTGCCTACCCTCCTGCTTTGCGATATTGATATGACCTGGGCAGAAGAGTTGAGAACTCGCATGAAGAGCGTTGGCAGTAAGGTTACTGTCACTGCTATCCTCCTGAAGGCGATAGCCATCGCCCAGAGAGCCCATCCCGAGAGCCGTACCTTGAGAATGCCCTGGGGGCGTCAAGTGACTCTGGGCAACATCGTAGCCGGATTCACCGTGGAGAGATTCGTCGGACCCCAGGCGGCTGTTTTCTTCGGCGCGATAGATGACGCAGATACCAAGCCGGTGGAGCAGATCGCAGAAGAGCTCAAAGCATACGGCACTAAAGACTTTGAAGAAGTAGATCAGTTGAACATTCAAAATCGATTCAACAACTTTCCCTGGCTGGTAAGGCAGTTTATCTTGATGATGGGCAGACATTTTCCTGCATTCCGTCTGAAATATCAGGGCGCGACATTCGGTCTCAGCACTCTGGGCAAATATGGCGCCCGGGTTCTCGTTCCGCCCTGTGTAACAACCACTATCTTTGGGATAGGCAAAGTTGAAGATCGGGCAGTGGTACGGGACGGTGAGATCCAAATTAGACCGATGATGACCGTGGCCTACAATTTTGACCACCGAATAATTGACGGAGCCCCTGCAGCTAGATTCCTTCAGGATGTGCAGAGGCTCATGGAAGGTGGTCTGGAGGGCTATCTGACCGGAGACTTGCCCCCTTTAAAGATGCAAGTGGATAACGCTTCTCCAACATTCTCCTGATAGAGAGTTCTATCGGACTGGGCAAACTAATGACCTGTTTTGGTTAGTTTGTGTAATTTATCCAGCTCTTTTAATGCTGCCGATTCGCCTGCTTTTATTGCATACTCGGCGTCTTTTTGACTGCTTGAAATCAGTCCTATTCCGTCCACATCCGGATCAATGACAAGATCTGCATTCTCAAGCTGTTCCTTGTCGATAGACTTCAGGTGCAGCTGAATAACCCTGTGGCTTACGCTGCCAACCTTATAGAATTCGGACTCTTTGCTGGCGGTGCGGGAGTCATTCAAATTTACCGCAATCACCACATCGGCTCCCATTGCCCTTACCTGTTTTACCGGGAGATTGACGGCGACACCTCCATCCACAAAAAGATGATTGTCTCCCGATGAAGTCTTCATTTTTACCGGTTTTCGCAATACAGGAATGGCTGAGCTGGCTTGTAAGACCTTACCAAGATTTCCTTCTTTCAGCACTTTCACCTCACCATCGATCAGGTCGAAAGTGACTGCACCAAAAGGAATCTTCAAGTCGGTGAGGTCTCTTTCCGATTCAGGAACATAGCGGTTCAAAAACTTTCTGAAGCGATTGCCCCGGTAGAGACCGTCCAGGCTCTTGCGGCCGACCAGTCGGGAAGTGCTGAAAAGCGGAATCACCAGTATTCTTACTTTCAGCGGAACGGTCAGATAGGCTTTGAGCAAAGACCTTTTGACAAACATCTCTTCCATGGAGTCGAGGGATATCCCGGCAGCATAGAGACCTCCCACCACAGCGCCAACGTTAGTGCCCGCGATGTAATCTATGGTGATTCCTTGCTGCTCCAGAATTTTGAGCACTCCAACATGGGCTGCCCCCCTTGCGCCGCCTCCTCCCAGGGCAAGACCGACTTTCGGTCTTGCTTTTTTGCTGACAGAGCCCTGGAAATTTTGTGAACTGTTGGAGACCTTGTCCTCATATATGGTGTCAGTGGCCGAGGCTGTGCTCGCTTCAGCTCCCAGAATCATCAGGGAGGTAAGGGCCGCGATAGCTGGCAATTGTTTGGTTTTGAACATCTAGATTATGTCCAGACCCACTGCATTCTGGCGGGGACATTCCAGTCCAGCTTGGAGAGGGCTTCATCAAGACTGACTTTGTCTTCTCTGCACTTGGCCAGGGCTTCTGTGGCCTGGTCCGCTGAGAGATAACCCTGTTTGAAAAGAGAGTAAGTTCTCAAGGCGAGATAGAGAAATGATTCACTGATTACTCCGGCGGCGAGAACTTTTTTGCCCACTTTGATAGAGCTGTCCAACGGCTCCGGAACCAATTCATCCATCTTTTCTCTGTCCACCAGTCCCGACTGAACTAATAGATCCGAAGGGCTGATATGCTTTTGCGGCGCCTGGGCCGGAGGATCTAGCTCGGCCACAGCCTGGTATACGGAGACCTGGGCATCTCTGCACTGTCTAAGAGCCTGGCCGGCCTGGAATGCTTTCAAGGTATCATTGGCAACCATGTCCTGGAGCACAATAGCGGCCTCCAGCAGTTCATGGGTAACACTTCCCTTCTCCAGTAGAATTTGTCCGAACTGTCT
>JAUIJG010000230.1 GCA_030431355.1 bacterium | reverse complement strand
CGGCTTCCCTGCCTTCTTTCACCGGTATATGGTTGATAGAAACGAACATCGAAGTTCTCCTCTGATAAAGCACAAGAGAGCTGAATATAGCATATGTAGGCAGGTACAAAGAGAAATTCAGAAGGTCAATCCGGGAATATTAATTTGATTGCGATAGTCCTTCATGATCACTTCCAAATCAGGTCTTCGTTTGGCAAGCTTCTCCAGACCGGAGGCTGTCAAATATCTGCAGTTTGCCAGGGAAACATAACGCAACTGTTTCATGGTGGCGATCTTATCCAGGCTACGATTCGTTATCAGAGTATGGCTGACGAGAAGCTGGGAGAGCGGCAACTTGTGAATCGCGTCAATACTTCTATCACTGATATTGGTACTATCAAGATATAGATGTTCAAGCTTTCTTTTCTTCTTCAGCTTCACCACACCCTTATCCGTTACCGAAGTACCCAGCAAAGAGAGCCTGGTCAGAGAAGGAAAATTGTTGACGATGGTCTCCACATCGGAATCAACGATGTTCTTATTACCATTGAGAGTAAGCTCATTCAAAGCCTTCATACCGGCGAGACTCTTAATTCCAGCACCTGTTACCGCTGTGTTGTATTCCAGATAGAGACACTTCAGGTCGGGCAGAGACTCACTTAGAACTTGCATGGCACTATCTCCGGTAGGCGTATGATCCAGAGAAAGTTCCTCCACACCTTCCCCTTTTAGATATCGCAGCCCGGAGCCATCGATGGAAGTTCCGTAGAATGAGACTTTCTTATAGCCCTTTCCCTTCAGAAATTTTATATCTTCGTCCATAAATCCGAGGATATTGTCGGGATGCATAAAGCCTTCTTTTCTGGAGAATGTCACCTTTTCGCCAACCAATTCAAGTTCACTGTCGTTCTCGGAATGCGGCTTTACCAGCTCCACCTCTGACCTGGCCGCAACCTCGATCTTTTCGCTGCCTTCAGTCAGGCGAAAATAAAAGACCAGACATGCTGCCACTAGTATCGAAAGCGGTATCATCGCCATCGTAAGCCAGAACCTTCCTGAGCTTCTCTTCTTATCTATGGAATCCTCAAGCGAGAGATATACTTCCCCTTCCGAAGGAGATTTAGCGGCTCTCTCCACCATTTTGTATCTGCCAAGAATCTCCTTGAGGGATGAAAGGACTTCTTCCACAGTTTGAAATCTCTCTTCGGGCTCCTTTTTCAAACAGCGGTCGACTAAGGAAGAAAGCCCCTCGGGAAATTCCCTGTCTGGACTAACATCACTGATGGAAGGGGCTTCCTCGGTGGCGTGAAGACGAAGCAACTCCAGGGCGGTATCAGCTTCAAATGGTGCCTGACCGGTAAAAAGCTCAAAAGCCAAACAGCCCAGGGAGTAGACTTCGGATCGTTCTTCATAGGGCAGGCCACGAGCCTGGTCACAGGACATATAACGTGGAGTGCCGACCATTGTCACCTCGCCCTCACCAATCTCTCTGGTATCATCTCTCACTTTGGCAAGACCGAAATCAATCACCGAAATTGATGGCTTCCCTTCTCTACCGGCCACAAAGAGAATATTGCCTGCCTTAATATCCCGGTGCAAAACTCCCTGGGAATGGGCATAGGTTAGAGCCTCCAAGATCTGGCTTAAAATATCAAGGGCGACGCCTATATCCGGCGGACCATACTGAGCCAGGTGAAATTCAAGATCTAAACCGTTGACATATTCAACCACCATATAAGGTGTTGTCTCTTCATGGATACCGAAATCCAGGACTCTTGCTATATGGGGATGATCCAGCCTGGTATTCACCCTGGCTTCGGCCTGGAATGCCACCAGAGTCCGGTCGGAAACATAGTTCAAACACTTGAGCGCCACTTTTTTATTGAGAATTCTATCCCGGCATAGATAGACGCTTCCACCGGCACCTTGACCAAGAATTCCCAACGGTTTGAAGCGCTCCCGGGGGAAGTCTGCTTTGACAAGCTCTATCTCCACCTCATCTTCGGTCTCGGCAAAGAAGAGCTGTTCTTCCACAGCCTCGGCACCGCCCTTCTTCTCCCTTCTTTTGACCGGCTCAGGTTTTTCACAGGAACAGAGATCCGAACGAAAAACCCACTGGGTAAAAGAACCTTTCCGCGCTTCCACGACTCTTTTGCTACAGAGCTTGCAAAAATCGACAGTTTCAAACTGCTCTTCAGGAAGTTCGACCAACCCGCAGCTACAAACCGAAATCCACTGGGTCAACGAGCCTTTTGCGCCGCCAGTTTTAGGCAGATGGCATTCAAAACACTTTTCTACTTGAGTCTCTTCGGCAGGCAATTTCATAATCTATATCGCTAACCCAGAGATATATACCAAGTATAATTAGTTCTGAAGCCGGGGAGAAAGTGATGTCCGAAGTGTCCGAAAGTTCTAAAGAATGCTTGATCTGCCGGGGTTCTTTCGACTCCCGGTTCGTTGTTCACAAAGATCAATCCTGGACCATCCGCCACAGCGAAGAGACTGACATAGCCGGTTATTTCATCATCCAGTCAAATAGACATATCCTGGATCTCGGCAGCGCCGACGAAACAGAGACAATAACCTACGGTCCCTTGCTCAAAAAATTGATGTCCGCCATCAGAGAGATTAGCGACTGCCGGAGAATCTATACCTTTTCCCTGGCTGAAATGGTTCCCCACTATCATCTCCACGTGATCCCCAGGTCGGATTCGTTTCCCAAAGAGTATATCGGCAGAGGCATAACATCCTATCCGACCAATCCCGGTCTAGACGAAGCCTCAATAATTGAGCAATGCCGGAAGACAAAAGAGATTCTCAACCGAAAGGACTGATTAACACCCGTAATGCAGTCCTTCATCGGCGCTCTCTATCCGTTGGCAAACTCACAGAGAAGAAAAGAGAGGGTCTCTTCCGCTCTCACTTTCACAAAAGGATTTTCGTCTTCGCATAGGACCACGAGAACATCTATTTTCATGTTGTAGTTCTCCGCCATGGCGTATCTGACCTCGGGATCTTCATCCCGTGCCAGGACCATCAAAGTCTCCTGAGAGGTGCGCGGATTATCGGCCACCGCCTGACGAATAGGAGCAGATGGACTGAAAGCAAGCACTTCCAGGGTATTGGTGGAGGTATTAGGACTCTCCGCCAAAAGGATCAAAATGGAGTTATCCAGCTGATTGATATGGGCGGCGATATCCCTGGCGGACGCGTCCTTAGGGCTATTGGAGTAATGTCTCGCCCAGTTGTACTGTACCGAGTCTGCCGTATCCAGATGCCTGAAAGTATCACACTGACTGGCAAATCTGGAACGTGCCCCGTTGTTTTCTCTCAAACTGGTATTCAAATTCTTGCGATTCATGGCAAACCTCAACTTTCTTAGTGCATGGTTCCATCATGAAGCCGGGTCGCATAAAAAAACCGTAAAAGTTTCAAACCGAATTGTCAAAATTTCATAACAGCGCCAAAGCACTAATTTCGGTGGCAGCACAGACCATATAGAGATAAAGACAGGATGCCCACCTGGCTGTCCCTGGGAATATAGGCTCTAGAGGAATCGAGCAGCAGGCGAGATGGATAAGGACTTCAAGCCCATAGAAAAAGAAGATGCGCCTCCGGAGCTGAAGGAGGTAGACCAGGACAGAACCCTGGTTACCTCAGCCTCAGACACAGGACCCACCGAGGCAATTTCTCTCAGCGACGATTCGCTCTTAGGCTCCACCCTGGGCGGGACCATAGTAATTCACGAGCTGCTCGGAAAAGGCGGAATGAGCACCGTCTACAAAGGCTGGCAAACACAGATTGAAAGAGCGGTGGCTGTGAAAGTGATGCACGGCCATCTGATGGAAGAGAAACACTCTCTGCTCCGCTTCCAGAAAGAAGCAAGGGCGGTGGGCAAGCTCGATCATCCCAATATCGTCAAAGTAAACGATTTCCGAGCCGGGGAAACAGGGCTGTCCTACCTGGTTATGGACTATGTGGAGGGCAAAGATCTACAAGAGCTAATCAAAGAAGAAGGTCCCATGGACACGGAAAGAGCCGTATCCATATTCAGCCAAGCCCTGGACGCCTTCGAACATGCTCACCGAAACGGCGTTATCCACCGGGATATAAAACCCAGCAATCTGATGATAGTAAAAGACGGAGAAGAGGAGAGAGTAAAAATCCTCGATTTCGGCATAGCCAAAGTGGTTCAAGACGAATTAACACGAGACCAGCGCCTCACTAAAACAGGGGAAGTGTTTGGAAGCCCTTTATACATGAGCCCGGAACAATGCATGGGAAAAGAGCTTGATCATCGCTCGGACATATACTCCATGGGCTGCCTGATCTATGAAGCCCTGACATCGATGCCTCCGCTTGAAGGAGCGAATGTCTTCGAGACTTTCTTCAAGCACACCACAGAAATGCCTGAACCCCTTACTAATCTGCGCAAAGACCTCAAGGAAGCCCGGGAGCTGGACGCCATAATTTTAAAAGCCATGGCCAAAGAGCCGGATAAAAGATATCAATCCATGCAGGATCTCAAACATGATCTCGAAGACCTGATGGGAGAAGGGCAATCCCGAGGAATCTTCAACCGCGCCCGGGGAGAGGTTGAATACATAAAGCGCCGGGAAAGTGCAAGAAAGAGTTCTCGCGCCACCTTGCTTGCGGCCTCAGCCCTGGTCCTATCCATCGCCATGCTCGGCTACTCCTTTATTATTACGACTCCGAAAGCCGACAGCAGCAAGAGCTGGAAGGAAGCATATATAGACGGTCAAAAAAGTTTTGACCAGGGCAAATACGAGGACGCACAAAAAAAGCTTACCAGCGCCCTGGATAAAGCCACCCGGGACAAAGATCGCTCAAGAATAATCCCTTCTTTGGTCGAGCTTATTGACTTGAACAGAGCCCAGGGCAAAATACATGACGACTCCCGGGAAAAGATGCTCAACCGGTACAGGAAAGAGATAACCGATGAGATTTTTAAGAGCTTAACCGGTCTGGAAAAGGAGATGGGCACTCTAAAAGAGCCCGAAAAAATTGAGAAGACAATCCATTCCATAAACGAGCAGGCTGTGATGGTAGCCGAGCGCTATCCAGGTGAGCGGCAAAAACTGATTCCGCTTCTAGAAGAAGCGCTCAAGACAATTGAGAAAACCGGTCTGAAGAACACCAGAGCAGATAACAGAACTATCCACAATCTGGGATTCATCGCCTACTTAGACAATGATTACCAGAAAGCGCAGAACATGCTGGATAAAGCCCTGGTCCAGGGCAGAGCACTGTACGAGAAACAGCCGGGCACGGTGAGCACCTATCTGAACACGCTGGATACATACTTCCACGTTTTGTGGAGCCAACAGAAGCTAAAGAAGGCAGAAGAACTGCTTCAAGAAAGATTGGAAATCTCTGAACAGCTGAGAAACAACGACAAATTAGGCAAATCGGAGAGCAACGGCTACATAGCTAAAAGCAAACAGAAACTAGCAGCTTTCTACCTCTACACGGGCAAAGATCCAGCCAAAGCAGAGGACCTTGCCCTGGCCAGCCAGCTTCAATACGAAAATATGGAAGAGCCCCCTGTCGCTCAAAGAGCTGAAAACCTTGCACTTTTAGGAAAGATAAAGCTAAAACAGAATGAGCCGGTGGAAGCGAAAGAATATTTTCTAGGCGCCATGGATCTTTTCGAGTCATTGAAAAATCAAGATTCACCATACTTCGTCGAATCATTGATCAGCCTGGGTGATCTGCACATGGCCAAAAACGAGGCGGATAAGGCAGAGCCATACTACCGCAGAGCGGCCGTGGTAGGTCTGAGACAGGTGCCGCAGTTCAGACAGGCGGTGGAAAACTCCTTGAAGAAATTGAAAAAACTCATTTATGAAAGGAATCAGACCGAGATCGCAAGCACTCGTATTGAAAATCCCAGGGTTTACGAGCAGCTTGAATCGCTGGAAAATCTAAAGCTTATCTCCGACCAGCAGCTGCACGGCAAAAACAGCAGCTATGCGGGAGCCGACTACCTGGAGCTTTATAAACTGGCGAGACACAAAGGGGACCTGGTCCAAGCAGACAATTTTTTAAAAGAAGCCGGGGAAATATACAGCCAGAAAGAAGATTCCTCGGCCATTAGCCTTGAAATTCTGGTGGATAGAGCAAACTTGGCCTTTGACCGCAAAGAGAATTCTAAAGCTCGCGGAATCCTCCAGGAGGGAATGGCGCTTTTGGAAAGAGAATCCGACATTTTAAGCAAACGGCCCGATATCGTTAAGAAGCTGGTTTTCTCGCTGGAACATCGCCTGAAAGACAAAAAGCTCTCGGATAAAGCCATGGGGATTCTCGAAAGAGAGTAATTTTAAGCTTGCCTGACGCAGAATCGAAGCCGGCTGCGGGTATGTTTTATATAGAGATAATTCTCCTTAGTACAGGGCGACAACCTTGAATCTTGACCATGTCAGAAAAAGAAGAAGAGTGTCGAAGCGCAGACTCGGCTCTGCCAACTCGGCTGAATTCGGCCCTGCCATGATTGTCCTGTTTCTCGTCATTCTATTTCCGCTAATCAATCTGATATCAATCGCCACCGGCGCTTCAACCATCTACTTCCTGACCAAAGAGTCGGCAAGTAAGGCGAGTAACTCCACTACCTATGCCGATGCTCTAAAAGCAGCCGAACAGGCCGCTGTCAAAATTTCCACTTCCGGATTTGGGAAGTTTGCCAAGCTTAACCCGGTGGCAGGCTATAACGGCTCAGGCATCGACCTCTATGTAAGTGATACCAACATAAGCAGCCTGACAACTAATAGTTATGGACCGAACACACCGCCCCCGATAGCTGTGAATACAAACACGAATTTATACTCTTACGACGTCCGGGCCACCTATGACATGGGTCCTTTCGTAAACATGGGATCGGTTCCCTTTGTAGCCGACATTCCCGGAGTGGGGAAACCGGCTCGTTTATCTTTTCTGGCAAGTAGTCCCGCGGAACACCCGGAAGGAATAGGACCGGGACAGGAATCGACCACAGCCAATGCGCCGCCTGGAGGAAACGGGGGCAGACCCACCCTACCCGGTGGAGGAGGCACAGTCGCTCCGGTCAACAGTCCTCCCGTGCCGATTAACAATGGAAACTTCCCTCCCCCCGGAGGAACACCGACGGGAACTCCCCCGGGAGGCAACCCCATGCGACCCGGCGCTCCCCCCGGGGGAAATCCTACCGCCGTACCTCCCGGCGGCACTCCGAACGGCTCCAACTTCTAACCTTATTTGCCACCGCAAACAGTACCATCACCTCATCTGCCACCAGAAAATTAGACAGCCCAGGAGCTAGTCCTTTTCTGCCCTTCTCACCCATAGGGATTAATCCCAGGGGTCAAATTTAGGAATAAATTGCCGGATTATACTCCCGACAGGAACCTATTTGAGATAGAATAAAAAAACAGGTTAGGGTTGGACACAATTTAGTTTTTTTGAGCGACTTAGTGGCGGGGTTGCTAGAGCTTTGCATAATCAAGAAATAAAAGAAAACCAAAAACCGATAAATGTCTTACTAGTGGATAATCAAAAATTGTCCAGAAAGTGCATTCGTTCCGTTCTGGAAAGCATGAAGACAATCACCAATCTTTATGAGGCTTCCAATGGAAGACAGGCTCTGGAATTGGCCAGAGATGTAAAACCGGCGGTGGTGCTAATCAAAGATGACCTTGAGGATATGAGCGGCACCGATGTATGCACCAATATCCGCAAGACACACGATGATCTGAGAGTTATATTGCTGACCTCCGATGACAGTGAAATCAAGATGATTAACTCACTGGCAGCCGGTGCCCATGGATTCTTCAGCCTCAATATGGACCTGAAAAAGCTTTTCACGGCCATAAGCATAGTTGCCAAAGGCGACCTCTGGGTTGATTCCACTAAGGTAAATGCAATCCACAATTTCGCAAGAAGGTTACTGAACGAAAGCACCGTGCATCAAAGGAAAGACAGACCTAAGGATACTCTGAAAGAAGCCCTCACCAGGCGTGAGATAGAGGTTCTTTCTCTGGTGGCAGAGGGCAGATCCAATAATGACATATCCCAGGAGCTGGAGATTTCTCTGCATACGACAAAGTCGCATATAAGAAATATTCTCACAAAACTGCAAGTGCACGATCGCGCTTCGGCTGCGGACCTTCTTAAAGCCTGATATATCTCTAGAAGCTTCCTAGTAGTAATCGAACAGTTCGGCATCGTCTTTCAGACTAGACT
>JAUIJG010000229.1 GCA_030431355.1 bacterium | reverse complement strand
GACAGGTTGAAAAGCTTGGATACACTTTCAGAAGGAGCCCTGGAAGAGGTGACAGGACTGCGAAAGGCTATTAATCCATTTCCTGCCGAAGTGTCGGCGGTTAGATATGTTTCGTCCGAAGGCGTCAAGTTTTTGGTCGTGGTCCTGGATGTTACCGAGAAGTTTGAACTTATTAAACTGAGACGCAGTTTTGTATCTATGGTGAGCCATGAGTTGCGCACGCCTATGACCTCCATTCAGTCATTCCTCGGCATGCTGAATATGGGAGTCTATGGGGAGTTACCTGATCAGGTTTTGAAACTTGGTGCAAGCGCTGAGCGCAGCACAAACCAACTGATTCGCTTGATTAATGAGTTGCTCGACGTGGAGAAGATGGAGCAGGGCAAGTTGGAGATGCGCATCGCCTCTACTTCTGTGCAAGAGATTGTCGGTGACGCTCTTGAATTTACCGGACCTTATCTAGATAAGTACGACATTCAGCTGGAGGAAGACCTGGATTCCGGGGAGATTGCGCTTGATGCCGACCGGGAGAGGCTCAGCCAGGTTCTGATCAACCTGGTATCCAACGCTGCCAAGTTCTCTCCCCGGGGTGCCACCGTTAAATTGACTGCTTCTTTCGAAGGGAAGAATGCCAGGTTTGAAGTTATAGACCGGGGCCGAGGAATTCCAGCGGAGCATTGCCAGGCTATTTTTGAGAGATTTCACCAGGTGGAGGAATCTGATTCCAGCGAAAAAGGCGGGAGCGGCCTCGGTCTTGCAATCTGCAAGCTGATTGTTGAGGCCCATGGTGGAGAGATAGGTGTGCAATCTGAGCCAGGAGAGGGAAGTACTTTCTGGTTTTCAATTCCATTGAAAGGCGCTTGACAAGAGCGTTGTCTTGCGGCTCTATCACCCGGCTTCTTCGCAGTTTTGATGCCTGGATAAATTGGCGGTAAAATGGCACTAGTTTCAGGTATTGTTTGAGATTTATACAGAGATAGCAATGGATCAAAAGTTTGAGCAGGCGCTCTCTTTTATTGAGGAGAGAGATGCGGAGTCTCTAGAGAAGTTTTTGCAGGCTAATCCGGAGCTTATCAACCAGGTTGATGAGGAGGTTAATCTTTTGCATCATGCTGCCGCGAGCGGTAGTCTGCCGATTTTGGAGGTGCTTCTGGAAAATGGAGCCTTGCCTGATGGTATCCCTGGCTGTGCTGCTACACCGTTACACTGGGCTGCCAGTCTTGATTTGAAAGATGTTTGCCGGGAACTGGTGGATTTTGGTGCCAGCCTTGAGACCACAGATTCCCTGGGAGAAGGTGGCACTGCCCTGGTGCAAGCTTTGTTTTATGGGCATTGCGAGACAGCCGATTATCTAGCAGAGAAGTTGATCTCTCCGGAGAACCTTCGAGTTGCCGCCGGTCTGGGCAATGTGGAAATGATGGAGCAGTTTTTTGATGGCGATAGCAATCTGACCGAAGCTGCGGGTATGCACCGTGAATGGTATCGCGCCAATGAAGAGTTTCCCGAGAGACCGACAACTGATTCCGCCCAGGAGATTCTAGATGAAGCTCTATGCTACGCCTGTTTCAACAATCGGTTTGATGCGGCTCGATTTTTATTGGAGAGGGGAGCGGATCCTAATGCCAAGCCATTTTACGCAACGGCATTACATTTCGCAGTGGCCAAAGATAATATGGAACTTGTCGATATGCTGCTGGAAGCCGGGGCCGATCCTCTTCTGGAGGATGACAATTACAAGAGCACAGCCCAGGGTTGGGCTGAGTGGGGATGCCAGGAAGAGATGGCTGGTCATTTGCTGGAGTTGATGGAAGATCAAGATCTGGTCTACGCGGTGGCGTCCGGCAAGGTGGAGAAAGTACAGAAGTTTATTGATTCGTCTAGAAAGCGCGATCTCGTCGGTGAAAAAGGCAAGCAAGCATTATTGGAAGCGCTGGATTCCGGAGACAAAGAGATTGAAAAGTTGCTGAGGGATAACGGTGCCAAGCTTTGCCTAGGCTCAGCTGCCGCGATTGGCTCTTTAGAAGATGTTGAATTTCTGGTTGGTCAAGGGCTTAGCCCTAACTCAACAATGACTGTCTCTGTCGCTGAACCAGGCAGTCATGCAAAAGACAAGGAGATTTCTGCGCTGCTTTTAGCGGCAGTAAATAGGCACAAAGATGTATGCCACAAGCTTATTGACGCCGGTGCTAAACTGGATATTTATTCCGCAGCAGCACTCAATATGGTGTCTGAAGTGGAGAGCTTTTTGAAAGACTTACCTGAGGTAGACGCAGAAGACGAGTTTGGAAGAACTGCTCTGCATCGTGGTATACAGGGAGATGCTCTAGATGTGGTCAGGTTGCTTTTGGATAAAGGTGCCGACCTGGATAAAAGTGCCGACTTTTTTACTTTCGGGCCCAGGGCAATTCATGTTGCCGCCGAAGCAGGTGTTTCAACGAAGATGATAGATTTGCTTGTCTCTTATGGCGCTGATATTAACTCCAGTTGCAACCAGGGGACACCGGTTGAGTGCGCTTTTCGTGAGGGCAGAGATGAACTGGTGGACTATCTGAAGTCTCTGGGAGCAGATGTTGACAGCCTTGAATGAGAGCGATTCATTGCGGGCATAATATTCGAACCACCGAACTTAAATCAGGGAGATCCTTTTGAAAGTTATTTCTTTGCTGGCAGTTTTTCTGATCTTTGTATCTTATTCAACCCTATTGAATGCGAGCGCAGCCGAGGAGAGCCAGAAAAAGGTTTTGATTGCCTGGGGCGGCGTGGGCAGATTCGGCGTCGGGGGCTATGGATACGGAAGGCTTCTTCGCCTCGGAGTGCGAGGCGTTAATCGCGGTTATCGTGGGGGGCGAGGTCGCTTTTCCCATAATCATAATAGAGTGAATCAGATGAACAGTAAGAACACTCAGAATTCTTACTATCAAGGTGGTTCGCTTCAGAACAATAGTCTTTCAGGGCGTGCCGGGAGCCGCTTTTCTAACCGGCACAGAAACAATGAGCTCTGGAATCAGACCAACGTAGGAAGAAATTATGGACGCCAATCCGGCAATGCCTGGGGTCAGCAAACGCAATACTATGGGCAATAGTATTTAGCTCAATGATTGAATTCCAGCAACTTAATCAGGGACTTACGGCAACGTTCCCATTCTTCTTCTTCAAGAATGCTCAAAAATTCTCTATGGGCCTTATTCACTCTAATGCCGGCGCGGCTTAGCACGCTTCTTCCCCTGGGTGTGAGATGGAGGATGTTTTGTCTTCGATCCTTCGAACTCTTATCCTTATATATAAGGTCTCGCTTTACTAGATTTTCGACGATTGCCGTCACTGAACTGCGGTCTATGGAGAAGTGTTCTCCATATTGATACTGGGCCACAGGACCATTTACCGAGATCACTTTCAAGAGTCCGTACTCCGGGGCGGAGAGTTCGAATGGGGCCAGGGCGGTCTCCAGGTATCGGGCAATTTTTTTTGAAAGCTGAGTAACCAGATAGCCAGGGCTTTTGGCGAATTCTTCCTTTAATTTGTAGCCTTGTTCGGAACTATTTTTATTCATTTGAATCTATAGATAGGTCTCTGAAACTAGTTGGTGATGCTGACTAATATAGTCTAAAAGCCCTGACAGTAAAGAGTTCCCGTAGAAAGATTAAAGGTCTTTAAAGTGAAAGCCTTGAACTTTCTTCTGGAAGTTCCGTCTAGTAGAGAACAACAACAAAATTTTTGGAGGTTACCCAATGAGATCTAAAGTTATGGCGTTTCTAGCTGCAGGTTTAACACTTTCAGCATTTACATGGATTTCGCCTGCTCCGGCTGAAGCACAAGCGTGCAATTCTAACTTCCAACAAAGAAACGCATTCCGGCAGCACAAAAAAGCATATCGTAAGCATCTTAGAAGAGCCTATAGAAACAACGCTTTACCGGTAAACGTGAATCCATATTATGTTCCGGCTAATCAGAATCTTTATGGAAACCTGGTTAACCCGTATTACACGAACAACAATGGCCTTGTGCGAAACATACTCAACTGGTTCTAAAAAAAATTCAGAACCTGCTTAAAAATTTAGGAGACTTAAAATGAATAGAAAGAAAGTAGCGATTTTGTCCGCGATGGGCTTTGCCTTCTCCGGACTTGCCATAGCACCGATGCCGGTGTCAGCTCAGTCAGCAGATGCTTCTCCCACCACCGTGGCCAAGCTACCTGCCGGTGGATGTAGCGTTGGTGGCAAGTGTTTTTCCGGCAAGAAGAAGATGAACTTTTCCGATGAGCAGCTCGAAAAGCTGAGCAGCTTAAAGACGAAAATGAGGGATACAAGTGGTCCCAAGATGCTTGAGCTCAAGAAACTGAAAGGTGAAATCAGGGACAAATTGACCAAGTCAGACGTGAACAAGGATGAGATCCTGGCCATTCAAAGCAAGATTAATGGTTTGAAAGCGGAACTCTCCAATGATCGTATCAGTTTCATGGTCGATGCATCCCAGATTTTGACCGAAGAGCAAAAGCAGACCATGCGTAGAAAGATGCTGATGAAGAACCTCATGGGTCATCATCGAGGGCATAAGCGATTCCATGGAAAACGCTCTCATCATGGAAAGGATTTCAAGAAAATGAGAAGCGATGCAGGAGCAGATAATAGTGTCGCCGATGAAACCACTGGAGTCGATGGTTCTGCTTCTCTCGGCTAATTGAGATAGAAGAAGAGGAAGAAACCGGTCTTTATGGGGAAGAATAGGGGGATCGATCATTGATGATCGATTCTCCTTTCCCTTTTGGTTCATGTTCTAGTATCAGAACTTTGTTTTTTTCTTTCTTTCCAAAGGTTGAGAATGGAATGGTATCGAATACTCGATAGCCTTCTATAGGTTCCAGGGATATCACATAGTCATCTCCGAGAACCGGCCACCATCGAAACTGGTTGGCTGGCTCTCTTCCCCTTAAATCTAAAGGCGCAAAATGCTTGCCTCCGACTCCTATTTCAAAATCTTTCCAGTAATCCACTCTTTTGTAGAGGGAGTATTCAGCGCCACCATCAATACGATCTGGCTGCACTCCTGATTCCCTAAGTTTAGCGATGGCTTGCCAGCGGGCTCTATTCCAGTTCATATACTCCGTCTGCTGTGCAATCGTAAGAGTCCCCATAACTGCGATCAGCACTATTGCCGGTATCATAAACACCCGGTTGTCGGAATTTTTCAGGGAGAGCCCCAGGCAAACTAGAGCTGGAAGATAGACGTCTAGAAGATATCTATCGAAACCTCTTATCGAAGTGTTTATGGCTGTGAAGCCTAGTGTTAACGCCAGTAATATTGAGCAATATAGAGGCGCCAAGCTTCGTCCTTCACTTTTAACAGTAGATAAAGTCAATAAATTGTAAGCAAGTAAAAGCAATCCAAGACCCGCTAGAGCTGTGACTAAAAATTTTGTCTCTTCAGAGATTGAACTTACTTGACCCATGAGGCTGCTGGCGCCAATCTCTGTCAGATTCCAGATGTTTTTTAAAGCCGGCATTCTGGCTTCGTTTAGGACAAACTTATAGATAAATCCGGCTCCTATTAGAAGGCAGCCAGCTGTGTATATATTTGGCTTCAAAATAGTCTTATCAAATTTGTATTTGATGCCCAGGAGAAGTGGAAGTGAAAAGAGTCCTAGATAGGCACCGACGGTACTTAGCTGAAGTAGTAAGACTTTGCTGGAAGCCAGGGGAGAGCCGAGGAATGAGAATAGAAATAGTTTGAATGAGTCTTTATGGTAGTTGTAGGATTCGAGCATTAGAGAGCATTGCTGGATCATATTTTCGGACACGAACGCGGCTGCTACCGGTAGAAAAATAGTTGCCGTGATAAAGGGCTCAACTTTCCTGTTCTTCCAAAATTTGAAGACAAAGGTGGATGCTGTGGCCGCTATAAATAAGAGGCTGCTCTGGCGACTCAAGACGGCCAGACTCAGAGATATAGCCGAAAAAAGGTAGAACCACTTGGAGTCCTGGTTTAATGCCTTGAGGAAAAAGAATATATGGAAGGCTATGAATGTAGTGGCAATGGTATCGGTCATGAAACTGAATTCAAGATTGGTAGCAATTGGATTTACTGTCCATAGAAAGGCGATGAGACCGCTCACGCCTCTATCCAGATTCAGTTCTCGTAGTACTAAAAATAGTGCAATAACTGTGGCGAAGCCGAAACACAGGTTGATATCTCTAAGTACTTCGAAGGAAAAACCGGTGAAAGAGGTTGCCATCGCACCCAGGGCAATTTGAACAAAGCAGCCGCTGCAGGAGGCAAAAAGTTTGATATCGCCGGTCTCAAGAAAATGCCGCACCGACAAACCGTAGGAGTAGTCGTCATTGAGGGGGAAATCTCCTTCAGGAGAGATAATCAGAAGTTTTGCCAGAAAGAACAAAATAGCCGCAGCCAGAGGCACCCAGCTTAAGAAATCTGTTTTTCTCTTTTCAATGAGCTTATCTGGATCTGAAATTTCGGAATCACTTATTGAGCTGTTTGACATTTTTCCAGGCTGTTTATATGAATCAAGTACGAATTAAAACAGGCAGAGCCTGGGCTCCGCCTGTTAGAGAAATAATCTGGTTCCTGCTATTTAGCTGGGAACGATAGGAATGACACCTGTTCCAGGCGGGCTGCTTCTGCCACCGGCATCTGCTTCGTTGGCGCAGAAGATTCCTAACATGAGTGCTGCGAGCACTACCAAACCAAGAGCTTTTTTGTATTTATCCATGAGAGCTGGGTCCTCTTTCAAGACGTTCGAATTTTAGTAAATCAGGGATTTTTCGATCTGTTATTTCTTAAATACAGAATCGCTGTCAATTATGCCCTATTGACAAGTGGGGGCTTCCAATTTATCGACTATTCGCAATATTAGTGATCAAAACCCCCAATTTCTTATACAGCAGTCTTATCGCGTTTCGAGAACATTCTCCGGGCAAATGCCCGAACCTTAATTGTTACTTATATAGACTTATTTGCTTGTTTCTTTTAGATGTCAATAGAGCTGGTAAGCGCAAGGCATTCGACTAGATCTTTCTTTTCCTCTAGAATCTTGTCCTGTTAGTAATTAAAAGAGTCCAGTGAGTCTAGAGAAATAACAGTGGACACGGGCCCGGCAGAGAATGAGAGAGAGGGTCTTAATGGCCTGGAGTTCCTCGGGGGCTCCATACTTCTATTTCTGGCCGGGGCGTTCATTGTTTGCAAAATCTGTACGGTGGTATCACCGGCCTATGACCTGGGCTTAATCCCCCTAGGAAGCGATCTGCTTATCAGGGGTGGGCTTATTTACAGAGATTTGCACACTGTAATGTTGCCGGGTTCTTATTTTATTCTGGCCGCAATTTTCTTGATATTCGGATCTTCCATGGTGGTTTGCCAGCTTACTCTGGTAATTACGATACTGACTTGCTCTCTGATGGTTCTTCTAATTGGAAGGCGTTTTATAGCTTCGGCGGCTGTCTTTCTGCCGCCAGCTTTCCTTCTTGTTCTAGGTACTTTTGCCAATAGCTACAACTCGCACCACTGGGATTCATTACTATTGGTTTTGACTTACACATATTTACTCTTGAATTTGGATTGGAGTTCCTCTGCAAGCAAAAATTCAACCCTCCTGTTTTCCGCCGGGATAGTGGGGGGGCTTTCTGTACTTACCTATCAGAATCAACTTTTACCTGTGTTCGCTGGAGCTCTTGCTGTTTTTCTGGTCTCGAGAAGCAAGGTGCCGGGTATGGCCTGGCGAAATCTCACCCTGGTGACGAGCGGCCTGGTCACGGTGTTCACTCTCTTTCTTGCATATCTTATCTATACTGGAACAGCGCAAGCCATGCTGGACAACACTTTTTTCTTTGTCCTGAACAGGTACCTATCCGTCAACCAGATTCAATACGCTTGGTCGAACTTTGAGTCAGTGTTGGTCGGGACCACTAGTTATCCCTGGATTGTGTTTGCCGCTTTGCCTTTTGGTGTACTTAAGCTGGTTCCACTTTTGGTGGCTTTGGGATTCTTTGCCATTTTTTATGGACCCGGGCTGAAGAGAGCCAAAATTGAAGAGTTGAATCCAGGAGTAATTTTTCTCTATCTAATTGCTTTTGCGCTATGGCTGGCTGAGATGCATAAGCCAGACCTCAAACGTTTGATTTTTGGTGAATCGCTCCTGATGATCTGTCTTTTCTATCAACTTAGTTTGATGCAAATCAAGCCGGCCAGAATTTTGCTAAGCGGCATTCAGATTGCTCTGGCTCTGGGGTTAGC
>JAUIJG010000228.1 GCA_030431355.1 bacterium | reverse complement strand
AGAGCTTGAGATTCCTTTCCGCAGAATTACCCACGAGGAAGCCATGGCCAAATATGGCTCGGACAAGCCGGATCTGCGCTTCGGTCTGGAGTTCAATGATCTTTCCGAAGTTGCTGCCGCCTGCGATTTCAAGGTCTTTCGGGGAGCGGTGGAGTCAGGTGGACAGCTAAAATCCATATGTCTTTCCGGTCAACAGGGTAAAGTCTCACGTAAGCAATATGACGGCTTCCAGGACTTTGCCAAGCAGTGCGGCGCTAAGGGACTTGCCTGGATTGAATTTCAGCCGGAAGGAAAAGTAAGAACTTCCGGAATAGAAAAGTTTCTAAAGCCTGAAGAGATCGAGCGGATGAAAGAGCTTTCCGGAGCCGGAGAAGGCGACATTATTCTTCTGGTAGCTGACAGCCGTTCCGTGGTGGCTAACGTTCTCGGGCGTCTACGTCTCAAGCTCGCCGAAGAGTTCGGGCTTATTGATGAGAACCGCCACGAAATGGTCTGGGTGGTTGACTTCCCGCTTTTCGAATACAACGAGGATGAAAAACGGCTTGAAGCGGTACACCATCCTTTTACCAGCCCGCGTCCCGAAGACATTGACAAGTTGTCGGATGAGCCGGAGGCTGTCCTCGCTAGAGCTTACGACATCGTTTATAACGGAGTGGAGATCGGTGGAGGCTCAATTCGTATTCACTCCAAAGAAATGCAGGACAAAGTATTCAGTGCCATCGGCATAGATGAGAAGACAGCATCAGATAAATTTGGATTTTTGCTTGATGCGTTGGCTTCCGGGGCACCTCCCCACGGAGGAATCGCTCTTGGTTTGGACCGGCTAATCATGATGCTTGCCGGTGCTAAGTCCATCCGGGAAGTGATAGCTTTTCCGAAAACACAGTCGGGAACTTGCTTGATGACAGATGCACCATCGGTAGCGCCAGAGGAGCAGCTCAAAGATTTGCAGGTACAAAGTACAGCTATGTCCACATCCAAATCCAACGCGAAAAACGCTGCTGAAGAGAGCAAAGAGAAAATCGCGGCGGAGCATTCTTGAGCCGCTACTATTTCGGATTGGACAAGGAAGTATTTGTCGATCCGGTGTAAACCTCAGGTTTTTTCCTGTTATTCAGTTCTATTTGAGCATGTTAAAATGCCAATTAATATGCCTGTTCATAGTGAGCTTCTGGATTGGAATCCCTTTACTCTTTATTAGTGAAACCGAGAGCTTTCGACGTTACTAAATCGAATAGATTCGGCTGCTTACTTTTGAGGACAGCAGTCCTGGGATTGTGCTCGGCTTTTGCTCTAATCGTTTCAAGCTGTGATATGCCTCAGACTTCAACCGAAGACATCATTGAAGGCAACCAGTATTTCATGAAGAACGATTATGAGAAGGCAGAAGTCAGTTATCGGGCTGCATTGAAGAAGAGTCCGGATAATGCGACAGCGATGAACAATTTAGGGGTGATACTCAATGAACTTGGTCGTTATGACGAAGCCATAGAGATATCAGGCAAAGCCATAGAAGCGGATGATAAGAACGCCATAGCCCATTATGTACTGGCTCGAGCCCTGATCGCCAAAGATCGCTGCGAGGAAGCTTGCGAGCAAGCCAGGCTCGCCACCGAGTTGGATAGTACTGATGTGATCGGGTTTCGAACCCTGGGAGAAGCGGCACTTTGCAAAGGAGATGTTGACACTGCCATCGGTGCTCTTGAGTCGGCCATTCTCATTGATGATACCCACGCCCCCACCCATGTGAACTTAGCCCAGGCATATTTTTTGAAAGGTGATTTCGAGGAGCAGATGGATCACCTTGGAAGAGCGATTGAGCTTGATCCATCCACCGTTGACGCTCGCTTACTTCTTTCTGTTGCTCTGGATCGGGCAGGCGACAGGAAAGGTGCTATAGAACAGTTGAATGCCATTCTGGAAAAGAACCCAAAGAGCAAAGAAGCTCGCGAGCTTTTGAAGAAGTTCAAGAACACGCCGGCTCTTGCGCCCTCTGCCACAGCGAAATAAGTGGCCAGACCGCCGTCAAATTTTAATTGAATTATTAAGGCAGAGCACTCTGAAGCCTACTTCGGGTAAGAATAGTAATACGGCAGTTCTTTGCAGCCGTATCGGAGAATTCTCACAGTGGCTTTCAAAGGTTTCAAGCGAGAAGAAAAGAACGCAGATTTAGTCTGGGTTCTGAATTTGTTTCCGCCTTTTCTAGGTCTCGGCACCGTATATGCCATTGGACCTAAGGCGATCATTTTTGTTTTGGCAGCTCTCTACTACTTGAACTTAGAGAACTTCAGCCCATCCTCCATGGCAACAGCATACGTGTTTCTCTCTATTGTCGGAATGCTGGGAGCCTTTTTTCATAACGTGAAACTAGATATGGGGCAGGTTACTAAGGCTCCGGACTCAAGAAATTTCGTTCGGCTTTCTATAGTCCGCTCCGATGCAGATGAAGAGGAGTCGAAGGAAAGTTATGCCCTGGATAGTTTTGAAAGAAAACTGCAAGAGGCAGAGAGAATGCTTGAGGGTAAGAAGCCTGAAGTCAGAATAGTAGATGCCATCGAAAGCGATACCGTGCTCAAAATTCCCGAAAGTGATTCTGGCAAGAAACAATTCGATAGTGTTGCTCCGTTAAACAGTCTAGAGTCCCCAGAGAAGCATGCCCTGGCCAGTCTGTTTCCTGAAGAGGAGTTGAAAGAGTTGCCTCTGGCTGATTTTGAGCCGGTCTCAAATATTGTGGCTCCTGAACCGGAGCTGGAGTCGAAGGCAGAGGAAGTGGTGTTCGAGCCTGGCGATACTGTTATTTACGAGCCGGGTGAAAAGAGCCTTGGCGATGAGATAGAGCAGATAGCAGCGGTAGATAATGATTTTTCATCACCGCAAGCATTGTCGCAAGAGATCAAATCGGTGGAGCCTGTTAGTCAGCCAAAGAGCCCTGGCACGTTAGAGAAAGAAGAGAAGGAGGAGATCGATAGAGTGATCTCTAAACTAGGCGCAGCCACCGGTGAATTTCAGCCGGTAGCAGCTCCTCTCGATTCACTTCCGGAGCTTGGTGGCTACAACTTCAGCACTGACTTTGGGGAATTCAAGTTTGAATCTTCGGGTTTTGGCGAGACCGAATTCGAGAAAAATTTTGAAACTGCCATGACGGCTTCGACTGCCAGAAGCAAGACTGATGCCAAGTGTGGCGAATGTGGTGCCGAAGTCGATTCCAGTTTTGCATTTTGCTTGAAGTGCGGAAAAGTCTTCTAAAAAATTCGGATTCGATTGAACTTTAATGACCGGACTTTCGTTGTTCTCTATACGAATAAAGCGATTGGAGGGCGGTCAGAAATGTTTGCACGAGTATTGTCCGGCGGTGTTTTGGGGGTAGAAGCCTATCCGATTGAGGTGGAGGTAGACTGTTGCGGCGGAATCGGTCAGATGCACATTGTCGGATTGCCTGACCTTGCCGTTAAGGAGTCCCAGGATAGGGTGAGGGCGGCCATTAGAGCCTGCTCTTTGATTTTGCCTGCCGCCAAGAAATGGATTATCAATCTGGCGCCGGCGGATACAAGGAAGGCGGGTCCCGCCTATGACCTTCCCATCGCAGCAGGCATCCTTGCCTCCAGTGGACTTGCTTCCATGGAAAACTTTCATCGTCTCTGGATGGTCGGGGAGCTGGGTTTGAATGGAGCGGTGAGACCTGTTTCCGGAATCTTGCCCATGGCTATAAAGTGCAAAGAATCCGGTGCCCATTCAATCATTGTTCCGGAAGCAAACGCCATGGAAGCTAGTCTGGTTGAAGGTCTTAATGTCTATCCAGTCGCCCACCTTAAGGAGGCGCTTGTTCTGCTCGACAATCTGGGCAATGGAGTTCCTTATACTAATACCGTCAGAAATACTTTTGACAAGCTGACTGCTGAGGTTGGTCCCGAGTTGAACTTCCGGGATGTTAAAGGCCAGCGCAGCGCCAAAAGGGCCATGGAGATTGCCGCTGCCGGTAGACATAATCTATTGCTCGTGGGTCCTCCCGGGTCCGGAAAGTCGATGCTGGCAGAACGTCTATCTACAATAATGCCTCCCCTTTCCTATCCCGAGGCGCTGGAGTTGACCAAGCTATATTCGGTGGCCGGACTTCTCGATAAAGCCAACGGGTTGATAACCAGTAGACCTTTTCGCAGTCCCCATCATTCTTCTTCGGTGGTGGGCCTGGTGGGGGGCGGCCGGGTTCCCCGTCCTGGTGAGATCTCTTTGAGCCACTACGGCATTTTGTTCCTGGATGAATTGACTGAATTCTCAAGGAGCCACCTCGACAATTTGAGACAGCCATTTGAAAGCGCCAGGGTGACAATTTCAAGGAATGCACATACACTCACCTTCCCCGCATCTTTTCTTTTTGTGGGCGCTTGCAATCCGTGTCCCTGCGGTTACCGTGGCGACAAGGTCAAATATTGCAGTTGCACCCCTTATCAGGCTGATCGCTACTGGTCCAGGCTCTCCGGTCCGATTCTTGATCGGATCGACATGCAGATTTCCGTTCCGCGTCTGGATGAAGAAGAGCTTTCTTGTCAGACTGGGCAGGAAGCCTCCGAGGATATTCGACTCAGGGTAATTAAGGCTTTTGAAGTCCAGAGAAAAAGAAATTGTTTTGATCAAGGTAACTTGGAACAATTTGTTTTTAATGGTCGCCTTTCCCACAAGCAGATGAAAACTGTCTGTAAACTTTCATCAGCTTCGAGAAGTATACTGGCTCGGGCTGTCACCCAGTTGGGGCTTTCCGCCAGAGCTTATGATCGAATTATTAGACTCGCTCGAACGATTGCTGACCTGGAGGGGCATATTGAGATTACGGCATCCGATATTGCCGAGTCGATAAAATATAGAAGCCTGGCTAGAACGGCTTAGAATTTAAAAGACACATGGAGACTTGATGAAAGATACGAAGGGCGAAGATCCGCTGGTAGTAATTCTTAGAAGCGTAAAGGCGCTGGATGAATCAAAAATCAGAGAGGCTGTCAAAGAGTCATCCCAGGTCGGTATGACTCTGGAGAGCACCCTGGCAATCAAAGGGGAGATGGCGCGCTCTACCTTGAACTTATACGCCGACGCAGCGGCGGCGGTGAGAAGCGGGAGCATGACCCTGGACATGGCAATCCGTGCCGTTCGCCTTTGCAACCATGAAAGCTGCACCCTGGATGAGGCTCTGACCAGATTGCAGGGTAGGCACAAAGCCACCATGAATGTCTCAAGTATCGCCAACGAATTGATGCAGATGATGCTGGATGCTGAGCTGATAAATCAACAGCAGATGGGTTACGCAGTGGTCAACGGTGAGTCCACGGGAATGCTTCCCGGTAGGGTATTGCTTTTGAATAAGGCTGTATCCTCCAGGGTTCTGGAGGCAAGCATAAGCGCCTGTCTGATTCTCAGGCAGAAGTTGATAGAGAAGGATGATCTGATCGAGGCTCTCAAGCGTTCTCAGAGCAAGAACTGTTGTCTAGAGCAGGCTCTCTTTGAGCTGGGTACGTTTAAGCAGCCTGCCAGCTATAACTTGAAACTTTCGGATCTTCTCTCCATGTCCGGAATGCTGTCTGATTCCGATTTGTTGGAATGTCGTGAGCTTTCCATCGCCAAGAATAAGAGTTTTAAACAGATAGTTCTGGAACAAGGGCTGATTGATCCTATGGTTTTGAACTTCGTCACTCCTTTGCAAAACATGGTGGCCTCCAATAAGTTGAGACCATATGAGGCTGGTCGTGCCCTAAACAAGATTTGTATGCACAATTTCAGCCTGGAGCAGGCTGTGCAGGAAGAGAAGTTAGCTTCGGCTCGTACCAATGCCGGGGAGATGCTTCTGGGACAGCTTATTGTCGGTGCCGGACTGGTCAGTCAGGAAGAGCTGGATGGTGTTGCCGAGGCTCGCAACCCAAGCAATATAAAAATTGGAAAGATTCTTTTATCCAACGGACTAATCAATGATGATGTTCTGATCAAGTCCTTGCGTATTCAATCGGCCTGGAAACATGGATATCTATCAAAAGAACAATCCTACTATCTTCTGGAGAAAGCCGCCGCCAATCGAGACAGCCTGGAGAACATAGCCAAGCAAGCCGGATTGTATCTACCGGCTTCCGTACAGTGGTCCTGGGTCTAAAAGTGAGATCGTGTCGGTAAATCTGTTGCTTTTGCTTCAGGTGGTCACTTTGCTGAAGTATTTAGCATGCAGGTTTTTGACGGCACGATCGGCATCTTGATCGGAGACCACGAAGCTGAGGTTGATATCGGATGCGCCACCGGAAATCATAAGAATATTTATGTCGTTCAGGGCATCGAAAACACTGCCTGCAATACCACTTTGATCTCGGAAGTGTTTTCCTACCACGGAAACGATAGCCACATTCTCCATGATTGAAACATTGGCTAGTTCCGACAGGGCTTCGATAATGGAATCCAGGTTCTCCTTACTGTCTATGGTGATGGAGACAGAAACTTCGGAAGTGGAGATCAAATCGATCGGTGTTTTGAATCTATCAAAAACAGCAAAGATTCTGGCCAGGTAACCGTGGGCCATTAGCATGTCCAATGAGTTTATGAATAAAGCCGTAATCTTTTTCTTGGAAGCGATGGCGCATATAGCGTCATCCCCTTCTGATTTGGCGGTGATCAATGTCCCTTTGCAGTCAGGGTTCATTGAGTTGAGTATTTTTACCGGAATGGAGCTTTCCACGGCGGGCTTAATAGTAAGCGGGTGAAGAACTTTGGCGCCGAAGTAAGCAAGTTCGGAGGCTTCTTTGAAGGAGACCGAAGGAATGATTCTGGCATCTTCCACCACTCTGGGGTCGGCGGTCAACATTCCGTCAACATCCGTCCAGATTTGAATCTCGCTGGCGTCGCAGGCGACGCCTATTATGGAGGCGCTGTAATCGGAACCACCTCTACCAAGGGTGGTGGTGATTCCTTCACTGGTGGATCCGATGAATCCCTGGGTCACCACCACGTTGCCGGCGGCGATCTCGGGAAGCAGGGCTCCATTGGCTTTAGATTTTGTAGTTTCCCAGAGGGGGTGAGCGTTACCGAAAGAGCCATCGGTTTTTAAGAAGGAGCGTGCGTCCATCCACTTGGCTTTCACTTTCTGGGAGTTTAAGTAAGCAGCCAGGATGCGACTGGATAAAAGCTCGCCGGTGCTTGAGATCATGTCCAGGGAGCGTCTGGTCAGTTCGCCCAGGTAGCTCACTCCTTTGTAGAGAACCTCCAATTCGTGGAGGTTTTTCTTCATATGATCGCGCAGGGCACCCTTGGTCTCTTCCGACTCGAAAAGCTCATCTATTGCATTTATATGCTTTTCTCTAATCTCTTCGACGATGGCGAGAGCCTCTTCCAGCTTTCTCTCTTTTGCTTTCTGTCCGCCATCAATCAACATGTTAGTGACTCCGGACATGGCGGAGAGCACTACCACGGGAGTACCGCGCTCTTCTTTCTGGATGTTCACTATCCGGGCGACGTTTTTGAGGCGCTCCGCGTCAGCCACGGAGGTACCGCCAAACTTCATGACGATCATGATTTATCTCCTGGAGAGTAAATCTCCAATGACAAAAGGATTTTGGATAGTATGTAGTTTACTACCGTCTCCAGATATCAGCACCAAGGAAGCGGAATTTTTCTTCTAAATTTTCATAACCACGATCGAGGTGTTTGAGTTCAGTTACTTCTGTAACCCCTTCAGCACCCAGTCCCGCGATGATCAGGGCTGCTGCGGCTCTCAAGTCGCTGGATTTGACTTCAGCTCCCATGAGCTTGTCTACCCCCTTGATTACGGCTGAGTTGCCTTTGATCGTTATATCGGCTCCCATGCGGCGCAGCTCGGCAGCGTGCATGAAGCGATTTTCGTAGATTGTCTCTGTGATTATCGAAGTGCCTGGGGTGAAACAATACACCGGCATGATCGGTGCTTGCAAGTCAGTGGGGAAGCCGGGGTAAGGATGGGTTGTCACATCCGAGGCTCTAAGCATATCTCTTTCGCACTTGATGCGGAGCATGTCCGGGGCGTACATAGAAACTTCTGCGCCCATCTCGCTCACTTTGCTGATCACAGAGTAGAGGTGATGTGGGTCTATCCCTTCGATAAGAACGTCTCCACCGGTTACCATGGTGGCAAGCATGAATGTGCCGCCTTCAATCCTGTCGGGGATCGTGTCAACCACGGCGCCGTGAAGTTTGTCCAGGGGAGTGCCTTCGATGGTGATCTGGTAGGTGCCTGCACCTTCGACCTTTCCGCCCATGGCGTTTATGCAGTCGGCGATGTTGATGATCTCAGGATCCTGGGCGGCGTTCTCGA
>JAUIJG010000227.1 GCA_030431355.1 bacterium | reverse complement strand
GATGCTCGGATGGAATGCATAAAATGGAATGCATAGAATGGTTAAATTAACGACACTCACGGAGGATTTTCCAACTGGCCGAAGCCGAGAACGGACAGATTAATCCATTAAGGATTATGGTGATTTTATTTATCCTTTTATTTGTTTTACTCTTTGTCATTGCGCTCTATATCCTATCCAGCGACCAGGAGATATACATAACCAGGGACGGGTTGTTTTTCCCACCCCTGATGTCGCCTTCACTCTCGATCAAGACCAAACATGCCTGGTCAGATTTGACCGGTCTCAGTTTTGCCAAAACCAACTACGGCTGTGAGAATCTGGCTCTCATATTCAATCGGTTCAGAGACAGTGCTCAGCTATTTAGCTTGCGACAGCATGTCTACTGCCTACCTGGTATCAAGAAGTAAAGACAAATGATTTTTGCTCTAAAAAAGTAGTCGGTCCCCAAAGTAGGCTATTTCTCCACTGAAGAGAAAGCTGACCAGATGATTGAGAGGGAAGCGCGGCTCTGACTCTGTCGATCATAAATAAACAGCTCCACTCTATGACACCGCCGGTGATACACGAAGATCTCATCCCCTCATATTTAATTATTCGAAGATGAACGGCCACCGATCTTTCAAAGCGATATCAATCGGTTGACAACTTGTTGGAGGAGTTGCAAAAGCTGCGAAAGAAACAAAACTAGAGCAAATTAGATACACTATCTCTAGATAGGTTATTGACGGCTCCCCGGTAAAGAATCAGCGAATGAATTTTGAGAATAACTAGAAGAACCTTTGTCTTCTCCATGGTCTCAACCGCCTTATTTGGTATCAGAGAGGCTCGGGCTTCGCTGACACCGATTAAGCCATTTTCTTTTGCTTTCCTCTCCGACATCCATCTGACTAATGAGATGAAAGACAGCCATATCCTATACCACGAGAGTCAGTTGTTTCTTCAGGAGGCGATTAAAAACCTCAACGCCCTGAAACTTGATTTTGTCATTTTCGGAGGAGATCAGGTTGAAGGTCCCGGAAAAAATGATAACAACTGGAATTTATTCATAGACGTGGTCCAAAATCTGCATTGTCCCTGGAATTTCATCCTGGGAGATCGTGATGTATCAGGCGATGCCTATGTAGACAAGATGAGAACATTCGGTCTTGATTGGAAAGGCAAAGGTATGGATTTTGATACGCCTTATTGGTCTTTCAACCCTGAGCATAACGTCCATCTGGTCGGTCTGGACACATCCCGACAACATTCCAAGAGTGGCTACGTGTCAAAGAAACAGCTAGCCTGGTTGAAGGACGATCTGAACAAGAATATAGGTAAGTTCACCATCCTATTCAGCCACCATCCGGTTCTATCCCCGCCTCCCTACGACGGAGCCTCCCCCTGGTCCAACTACGCGCTGGAGGAAGCGGGAGCGGTAAGAGAGGTGATTGCCTCATCACCATATGTAAAACTATCCGTAAGCGGTCATGTGGGCGTTAACAAGTTGAGCAGTGAAGGAGGAATCTATTACATATCTTCCGCCGGTCTCACTTGCTATCCCTGCACATTCAAAGTTTTCCGCGTAGAGCCAGAGCGAATAATCATGGAAACTTATGAGATGGAATTCAAAGCGCTGGTGAATAAATCAAAAGACGCTCTGCTAGAATCTAACCTCGCCTACTACTATCAGAAATCCGACCCGAAAAAATACCTGAAAGTCGTGGAAGGAGAGAAGGTAGACTGGGATGCGGAGATGCCCCTGGGAGGGGGCATGACTCCTACCTATTTTAAAAAAGGCAAAGGTCCGGACAAGAAGAGTTCAAAGAAAAAGAAGAAAAAATTCGGACTTTTCTAAATTGATCTCAATTCCGGGAATGACAACGACTGGAGAGAAATAAAAATGGCCGGCAAAGCGGACAGCGAAACCAAAGAGAAAGACACTTGCACTAGATACGGTGGCGAACACAGCCCTCTTACCTACAATAACTACCTGAAGGTGGAAGAGCTTAAGCAACTTCAAATTTGTCAGTCCGACCCGGCCCACCATGACGAGCCGCTTTTCATTATCATCCACCAGGCTTACGAACTTTGGTTCAAGCTGATTCTTCATGAACTTGATACCGTTGTCGAGATGATGAGTCAAAAGAATGTCAGATCGGCAAGCTTCTATATGAAGCGTGTGGTGGCGATAATGAGACTACTTGTCGGTCAAATACATATATTGGAGACAATGACCCCAAAAGATTTCCTGGGATTCAGGCACAATCTAAACCCTGCCAGTGGATTTCAATCCAGTCAATTCAGGGAAGTCGAATTCATGGCCGGTCTCAGAAACGAGCATATGCTCAAGCATTTTGAGGCGGACGAAGTAGCCTACAAGAAGCTCGTAGAAAGATATAACTCAAGGTCCTTGAGAGAGCTGTTCTATGATCTTTTGGAAAGTGATGGCTTCACCCTCCCCAGAGATGAAGAGGGTGATGACGAAGAGACCCTTGAGAAAAAGAGATTAAGCCGGATAAATGAGCTGAAAAAGCTCTATGAAGAAACTGATAAATACTACGATCTCAATGCTCTTGCCGAACTCTTAATCGACATGGATGAACTTATAGGTCTCTGGCGCACCCACCACGTCACAGTCGTAGAGAGAATAATCGGATTCAAGCAAGGCACCGGCGGTAGTGAAGGAGTTGGCTATCTTCGCACCACCCTGACGAAACGTTGCTTCCCTGATCTATGGCAGCTCAGGACTCATTTGGAAGTCTAAAAAGTCTGATAAGAATTGCCTCCGGCGTTTTTTTAAATTAGCCCCTTCAGGGAAAGTTATATATTGGATTGAAATATCCGGACAGTATTCTTTTCGAGCTGATATGGCTGATACCGTGGCTAAATTCGACCCTGATGAGCTAACCGCCAGATTGCACAAGCCAATAATCATTGGTCTTGTTCTCTTTGTTCTGACCGCTCTTTCGATAAGCGATCTACCTCCTTACATTCACGGAATGCAGGCCTTTAACTGGTCAAAAACCACCGGCACTCTTAAAGAAGTGAATATCGAGCCCTATAAGGTCGGCACTGCCTCAGGCTTCGAGAACTCTCTCTCTTACATGTACATGGTCGGCTCCCAGGTTTATTTCGGTAAAAGGATTAAATTCCAGGAAAAGCGCGTCTATACGGGCATGGAGACGGCAGATTTCGGTAAAAAATTTGCCGTGGGAAACTCCATCCCGGTACTCTACAACCCCGACGACCCTAAGCTTTGCTGCCTGGAGCCTGGCGCATCCATCGTCAGGGTGTTTAACCAAATGGTCATTTATCTGATGCTGTCTCTGATAATCTATCTGTCCATTTATCCCCGCCTTACCCCGGTCAAACAGCCGAAACCAGCAAAATCACAAGAGAAATAGAAGCTTTAATAAGTAGATAATGATTACAGAGGATGACAGCCGGGAATGAGAATGCAGGGGGGCTCCAAGAGCATCTCATCAAATTTTAGTCAGAGTATAGTCGGGTCGGAAGCAGTTTAATCGTGGACTCTCAAAAAACAACCGGTGGACAAAAGATCAAAAAATGTCCTGCCTGCAACGGAGAATTTCCGGCAGACCTGGTTGTTTGCCCCAATGATCGAACCATGCTCCTCACCCCCAAAAAAGACGAGCTGATTGGTCAGATTCTCAACGACCGCTACAAGGTAGTGGAGGAGGTCGGTCGCGGAGGCATGAGTGCTGTTTATCGCGGTGTCCATGAGCTTATGGACCGGACCGTAGCGATTAAGGTACTGCTTCCCCAGTTGGTTTCCGACCAGATCAGTATCAAAAGATTTCAGCAGGAAGCCCAGGCCGCCTCACACCTCCAGCATCCGAATGTAATTACCGTATATGACTATGGTTTCGTGGCAAGCGGACAACCTTACCTGGTCATGGACTTTCTCGAAGGTGAGAGCCTTTCTGAGATCATAAAAGCGGACAAGCATGTCCCGGTCAAACGGGTTATCCCAATTTTCATGCAAGCCTGCGAAGCCCTTGAGCATGCCCATCAAAAAGGCGTTATTCACCGGGATCTCAAGTCCAGCAACATCATGCTCATAGATTTTGAAGGCAAAAAAGATTTTGTAAAAGTGGTGGATTTCGGTATCGCCAAGCTGATGCCCTCGTCTGGAAAACAATCCCAAAACCTCACCCAGACCGGAGAAGTCTTCGGATCGCCCATATATATGAGTCCGGAACAATGCATGGCTCAATCCCTTGACGCGCGTTCCGACATTTACTCGATGGGAGCGATGATCTATGAAGCCCTGACCGGTCAACCTCCTCTGATGGGACAGTCCATCATCGACACCATGCAGATGCATATGTCGACACCTCCCAAACCCTTCAAAGAAGTTCGCCCCGACCTGAATATCCCGGACGCCCTTGAAAGGGTCGTACTCAAAGCCCTGGCTAAAAAACCGGAGCAGAGATATCAGTCCATGCAGGAACTGAGGGACGCCATGGAAGGCGTCTCCAAACTGATGGAACAGGAGAAACTTTTCGGTGCCGCGCCCCAGAGAAAAGGCGGCGTCAAATCTACCCGGGCAAGCAAAGCGATAGCCCAGGAAAAGAGTACCGCAGCGCCCGGTCCCGGCAAAGTGAAAGGGGACAAAACCGAAGCACCGGTCAAGAAGGGAGAGCCCCCACAAAAATCCACGCGCAGTTCCGGTGCTCCATCCCAGAAAGCGCAGGCGGCGCCAGCAAGAAGCAAAGCGCCCCAGAAAGATATCGGTAAGAAGAAGAAAAAAGAAGATGACTCTTCTAAGCCCAATCCGCTCGACAAACTTAAAGAGATAGACTGGCTGAAACCAACTTCTCCGGTGGTTATTGGTGTCGGATTGCTGGTGCTGGCCGGGGTTGGCGCCCTTGCCGTATTCCTCTTCAATTCCATGAATCTCTCATCGATGTTCTCGATGCAGACCGAAGGTCAAGGACTCGCCTACTATTATCAACCGCCCGGCAAGAAGAAGGGTGGGAAGCTTTATTTGTGGATGGTGGACCCGGAAGATGAAGAAGGTATGGGTCAGTTGATCAAGATAAATACCGAGCACTTCAACCTGGAAGACCGAGCAGCCAACGCCTCTGGTGCCGGCATAGGCGACTTCTGGAAGGTAAAGTACCATCGCTCCGGAGACAAAAACATTCTTGATGAGGCTGTAATCGATGAAAGTTCATCCAGCGAGGACCTCCGGCAGATTACCAACCTGATAGAAAGCATGTTTGCCCTGGTGACAAAGCCGGAGGTAGACGCCGAAGCGATGATGAATTTCTATACCGAAGACTGGCAAATCAATAACTTCAAAAAACTGAGCGAGACCTGGGCCAAAGAGTCAATGAAATACAACCTGATAGCCAACCCCAATGACGCGCCCAAGAAAGCGATAAAAATAGAGAACTTCGACAAAGATACCGGCAAAGCATCGGTCCTGGTAAAGACAGACTTCTGGGTTAAACAGGGACCACGTTATATGAGAATGGACCTGATTAAGAAAGACGGCAAGAAGTGGCTCATCGCTTTAGTGGAAGAGATTTCACCCCAGATCTGGCAGAATGACGGGGTCACAGAAACCACCGAAGATGATGATGAAGAGTAAGAAAAAGGATCAGGGCAAAAACAAAGGCAGGTTGTGAAAGTCAAAGTTCTCCAACTCTGTTTTAGGAGCGACGTCCCGGGGACCGACTGTCATAACCAGAACCTTATTCCCATCTATCAAGGTATTCTCCAGATGCAGTGAAGACTTGGAGAAGTCCTGACGGAACGAGTCTTTCCTGCCGGTGAAACACTTGTACAAGTCCGAATGTTCCGGAGGCAACTTGGGAATATTGGCACCATCCCCGATGATGATAATGTCTCCGGAAGCTAGCTTGCCCTCGCCCAACTTATAGATAGATATGGTACTGCCGTTCTTTTTGGAGCCGGAGCTTTTTACCTGGTTGCCGATGTCTATCGGTGTCAGCTTCTGGCGAAAGAAGATCTCGTTTACCACAGGTCTGGCGTCTGCATAGTCATCGGCGTGCACCCCTGCCTGAATAAAACTCTTGGCCACATCCCTGGCAAACATACCCTGTTTTAAATCATCGATGAAACTTCTAACAAGCTCCAGCCGCATTCTTTTTATCTGACCGTCTTTTTCCAGAACCACGAATAACTTTACCGAAGTCCTGGTTGGATTGCCCTTGGGTGGCTTGAAAATGATCTCCATGAAACCATCATCTGTAATGCTTACACCCACAACCCTGAACTGAAAAAATTGGAAGAAATCTTTGGAATAAGCTTTGCTCAGCGGCATACCGTATACAGACATTGCCGAAGCGGAGCGGGTCAGACCAAAGGAACAAAGCAATAATGCTACTGCGCTCAGAAAGCAGAGTGAGTTTTTAGTAAATGTGCCCTTCTGCAGAGGGCGAAATAAATGCTTGAGTGTCACGGTCTTTCTTAACTAAATTATCCTATTAACTATCGTACCTAATAGGACACCCTATGGACAACCTTAAAAGCCCTTGAAGGGAACTCCCAGATTCTTTACATCTTTATTTTGCCTTATTTTACGAGACATTGACAGCCCTTACATGTAATCAGATCTTTTATGTTTTTCGATAGGCGTTATACTATAGTCACTGGCTAGGGCAAACTATAGATAACCTAGCGGTTAAACCAGTAGCTCAAACTAAGTATCAGGAAGGACCAAACTACTATGGAAATGGATGCACCAACCCTTATAGTTTTTGCCGGTGTTATTATCATGCCTGTGATTATTATCAATATCGTCAAAAAACTGAAAAAAGTTCAGGAAATGAAAGCCGGCAACGACAAATAGTCGCCAGCCTATAATTTCATTCAGTTACTAGAAATCGAAAGATTGACGTTTTGTTCAGTCTTTCGATTTTGTGCTTATAGAACGATTGCCGCCCAGGGTGAGAGCCACCAGAAACGACACCAGGTAGACAGTTATGCTGACCAGAGTCAGGCCGTTTGTGCCCACCACCGTGGAGAGATACTCCAGACAGCCGCCCAATAGAGCCCCCAGTATATTGATTCCCAGAGCCTTTTGTGTCTCTTCCACCTTAGAAAGAGCCCGGGAGAAAACAATTCCGGAGAAAGCAAAAGGAAGACCAAGAATAACAGTTGATAGGCCTAATTTGGTCATCAGGTCAGCCCCGGAGTATGGCGCCAGGGGAACCATATACAAAAGCACCAGAGAGAGGATAAGAGCCAGGTAACCGTGCCACTCTTTGATAGCCTTCACTTTCATGACTATAAAATTGGATATCAAAGCCATGGTAAGCACCACTGCTATCACGACGGAGTTAACCAACCAGGTCGAGCCGAACAGCACAGAAACAGCAAGCATTCCCCGGGTCTCAAGCAGCAAGAACCCGGCTCCCAGGAAGAAAAATTGACTGTATGTCATCAAGGATCCCAGGGACAATCTCATGCGCATGAATATGATGAATCCGGAAACGAAGAATACAAATCCAAGCATAACCAGATAAACAGGCGGAATATTGCGCTTCTCCTGATATAGAAAAGGCCAATCATCGGTGGGCAATTCTATATTCTGGGATAACTCTTTCCCTTCGATAATCTCCTTGTCCGCCGGAATTTTAGTTCGGGCATCAGCAAGACCTGGTCCCCACAAAATTGTGATCGAGCCGGGATTATCGAACTCCGTATGCAATACTATCGGCTCGGTTTTGCTATTCGCTTTCACCACCTGGTAGAGCCTGGCCCTGAGCCACTTAGGACCGGCGGCAAAGCTAAGGGCTCCGATACCTCTGTCCGATAGATGCCTGGTGGCCGACGCGATACTCTCGCTGGTGTAGAGAAAGTTATCCAGTCGCACCGAAGACAGTGTCGAAAATGTGGTGTGAGAATCCACATGACCAAATACGATGACATCATACTTGCCATCATCGTTGCTGAGATATGCCCTGGCATCATTATTGTGCCTGTGTACTATCTCTTTTGAATATGGCTTCTCCGGATGAATCTTCTCTCCCAGAGAGAGAATGGCAGGATCAATCTCCACCGCGTCAACCCGCTTCGCCCCATGCCTCACGGCAGCAGCCACATCATTGCCGGTGCCTGCACCAAGAACAAGGACGCGCTCCAGTCCCGGAGCAACTTCATAGGGAAAGTTGTAGGTGTTGTAATAAATCTGAAAGTCCTTAGCCTTAAGCAGCTCAGGATGAGATTCTAGAAACTCTTTTGAAAAGTCTATGGTCTTCTGGTGATAGTCATGGTTGACATTTAAGTGCCTGCCTACCTGAATGGACCGTTTGCCGCCATCGACCTGAATAGAGAAGGGTTTCAAGTCG
>JAUIJG010000226.1 GCA_030431355.1 bacterium | reverse complement strand
ATCCGATCTCTCAACGAAATTATGGGAACAAAAGCAAACAAGTCCATTAAGAAAGATCAGATCATTTCTCGCAGTGATTTATCCAGATAAAATCACTAAAGACAAGAGCTATTGTCCGGGTTCAACTTCAATCAAAGTTATCTGTGGTGGTGCCAGGAATCTAATAGGCAAGCCCGTCATTCCCGTCCCCTGACTTATATGAAGCTTGGTGCCAGCCACTTCAAAGAGCCCTCGATCGTACTTGCGCCCCAGGCCGGAAGCCGACAATAGCGCTCCATACATGGGCAGTCGCACCTGTCCTCCATGGGTGTGACCGGCACAGAAAAGATCGATACCATATTTAGAGGCACTCTCTACACCATGCGGATAGTGATATAGAAATACTTTGAATTGTTTCTCTGGAGCCTTCAGCAAAGTCTCCTCCAGGCAAGTCTCATTATCAACTGCCACCCCACCTATCCATATGGGGACTTCTTCGACCAAAATAGTCTCTCCAGAACAGTTTAACTCTCTGGCGCCGGTTCCTTTGAACAACTCCCAATAACGGACCCCTCTTGCGTCATGATTACCTTTAATAGCGTAAACCGGACATATTTCAGCCAGCGAACTCAAGCAATTACGAAAGTCTCTCAGGCCCTTTTTGTTGTGACAGGCGTCTCCGGAAAACACCACAAAATCGGGACTGCAAGACTTTACTCTGGCAGGAATCTGATCCACTACTCTCTTGATTCCATCACAGTGCAAGTCAGAGATATGCACTATCTTCAGCGGTCGACCCAACCCTTCAAGCTTATTCGACCGAAAAGACACTCGATTCATATCTAGTTGAAATGGCTCTAAAAAAGAGTACCCAAAGCAAATAAGTCCCAGAAGCCCAAATAATATGCCGACATAGGACTTAGCCCTTAGAGAACGCAAATTCCAACTATTGGCTTTAAGGCTTAGAACAATACGGCCGCACCATATATACACCGCCGCAACCAAAAACAAGAATAGACAAAGCACAAACTGTTCTATGAAGATATCAAATTTCGGCATCAGTCAAGCTAAGAGCGCACCAAAAGAGAGCCAACCACCCGGGAAGTGTAGCATCTGAGTATACGCGAAAACACTGCATCAATATTCGGATTGTCACAGAGCGGTCACTCTACTGCACTAAGTTGATACTGCGGCAACAATTTTTACTACCCGCAACTGTTTTTATTTTCAGGATCGTTCTAAGAAGCGATCCAGTTTTTAGTGGGGATTTGCTATGTCTAAAACTCAATTGGAAGCACCTAAAGGCACGGCCATAGAATCGGACAACAGTACCGACACAAAGCTCTCTGGAGAGGCAAATGATCTTCTCAGAAATGAACTACCCGCCAATGAGCCCCAAACAGATCAAGATTTTGACGTAAACGAGAAATTCGGCTCTCCCGAGATCGACTTTGGCGATGAAGTTAAGCGACTTTTGAACGAAGACAAAGATGGTCCCAACACGCTTACGGGAGAGAACGCGACTGAAGGGATTGCCGATGGCGAAAAGCCTGTGGGCGAAGGCCATGATGATTCACATGTTTTCAAAGAGAAGGCCGAAAGTCTCTCCCCGGAAGAGACAGAAAGCACCACAGACCGATCTAAAGAGATTTTTGAGCCTGGCGAAGTGAATAGTATGGCGGAACTGTCGGAGTCTGTAGATCCGGTTCAAGAGGGGCTAGATCTAGCAAAAGATTATTTTCCTGGAGAATCAGACGAGGAAGTAGCAAAAAGAAATGGTGCCTTCATGGCCCTGATGAAGATGCAGGGTGAACCTGGCTTTGAAGACGTAGATCTGAGCAAAGCCACCGGAAACTTCAATGGCGAAGACTTGATCTCATTTTCTAAAATGGCAAATGAAGCGGGTGTCCTCGATTCGGCAGGCTCAAGCGGAGCAACAGTTAACACCTTCAAGGCTAGCCCACCGGATACACCAGTTGGAGAAGATGGACCAAAACTGGACTAGAAAAAACGAATTCCATAGTTTCTACAGCTTTAGATCATTTTAGAGATGACAGATGACGGTACTCAAAACTCATCCGATCTATCACGCTTTGCCTTCCGCACATCGCAATCTGGCTTTAGCTTGTTGAAACGCTTGATTCCATCGCTGGTCACCCCAGGACATCCGGTCACGGTAATGATTCGAATCCGGGGTAATGCGGCTAGCTTCATCAACCCCTTGTCAGTTATCTGGGTACCGGAAAGGTTCAAGGTCTTTAATCCCCGAAGTTGAACAATTTTATCAACATCGCTGTCTTTAAAATTGGTTCCCACCAAGGTCAGTAAAAACAGTCTTGGATTGCGCAATTCACCAAGATGACGCAGGATCGCATTATCTCGATTGATGTTGAGCTTTGAGAGATAAGACAGCTCATTCAGCTTGCCTACTCCCTCACCAGTTAAACCCTTACAATCCTGCATTCTAAGAACTTTCAGATTCTTCAGTTTAGATAAGCTATCAAATACAGTATCATCCAGATTGTTGTCGGATATCCCCAACGAAATGAGATTCGGACACTTGTGAAGAAACTCTATGCCTCTGGACGTTATTTTTGTGCGGCTGACAATCAACTTGGTTATCGTAGGAATAAGCGAAATTTTCTCCAGTCCCGCGTCGGTAATGTCAGTACTACTGAGATTCAAAATAGAAACCGGATGATGGCTGATGTAATCGACACTTTTGTCGGTGATATTTTGAGTTGAAAGATCGACTCTTTTGACTCCGGAACTAGCACTAAAGCTCTCTTCTACATCCGCATCGGTCATCCTATGAGGTTTGGCAGGCGGCAAACTCCGGTCCACTAAGACGCTGGCTCCTTGCGATCGTTGAATTCTACAAGCGGGTAAGAGTCGGGTAAACCTGGTAAATCCATCGGCGCTTATCTGGTCGCACTCCAGAGCCTTGACTTTAGACAGTTTTTTCAAAGCAGTTAGCTTGATTAGACCGCTATCGGTGATAGGATTTCCGCTTATCACAAGAGTTTTCAAATTCTTAAAATGCAAAATGTCATCTACATCTTCATCTCCGAACTCTGTGCATTCCAGATCTAAAACCTCTAAATCAGGCTTATTCAAAGACCTCAAATTTGCAAATTTGATAGGCGTCATAGTTAGATCGATCGCATTCAAATATGGCGCTGCCGATAACTTTCCGATGTTTTCTCCATGAATGTTTGTACACTTCATCAAGTCAATTCGTCGCAAGGCGGGAAATTTTGAGAGCGCCTCAAATACTTGATCCGATATAGTCGAACGCGACAAATCAAGTCGGCTCAAGTATGGAAGACTTCGCAACTCAGAAACGCCACCAGCCGAAACTTCCAACCCATGAGCCAATAAATATCTCAAACTCCTGATTTTTGCAATCTTCTTAAAGACGTCATCGTTCATCTGAGTCATAGATATATTCAGAGTCTTTACAGGCAGGTGCGTAATTGAATCTATTACTTTATTGGTGACCGGTTGCAGCTGAAAATCAACGAAATCAGTATCGGCAGCCTTCGGATTGCGATACTTCTTTTCAAAATACTCATCCGAATAGGTACTCGACAAGCCTGATACCACGAAGGGTTTCACAGTAGATCCCGCAGCCTTCTTACTCTTCGAGCCTGATGCCTCGTCACCGGCAGTCAACCTGCCAAACAAGAAAGCCGCTGAAAGAGCGAGGACAAATAGACCAGCTATGGAAAGTAGAATCGACCTGGGAATTGCCGTTGTTTGATTCGTAGCACCAGAACTTTCATCCACCGGAGATTTATCTACCTCCGGCTCCAGGGCAAGATTATTTAGCGAGTCCAACAACTCCTCGGCGCTTTCGAATCTGGAATCCGGCTCCTTAGCCAGACACTTATAAATCAGTTGTGCCAGCTCAGAAGGAATACTGTCAGGCAATTCAGGCACATCCTGCTCGGCGTGCATTCTCAACGTATCTGCCGCGGTTTTACCCACAAATGGAGGGCTTCCTGTCAGGGCTCTGAACGCAATACATCCGACCGAATAAATCTCGCTGGCAGCACTATATTCTCTACCCTGGGCCACATCGGCACTCATATACAGAGGCGTACCCGCCAGTTTATTGCTTCCGGAAACTGTCTCCAAAGGCTTGCCGGACTGCTTGAGCTTCACAAGTCCGAAATCCACAATCTTCAGATCGATACCTTCTACGGTATCACTTACGATAAGATTGGCGGGCTTTAAATCACCATGATATACATCATTGATATGAGCATGAATAAGCGCCATGGCGGCTTGTTTAAGTAAGTCGAGCGCTTTTGGGACAGCCAGTGTGCCTCTATCGGAAAGGTAGCTTTCAAAATTCACTCCTTTCACATAATCCATAACCATATACGGTGAAGACTCATTCTCGACTCCGAAGTCCAGCACCTTTACAATGTTTGGATGGTTCAGCTTGCTGAGGGCCTTAGCTTCTTGCTGGAAAGCCATCAGGCTATCATCAGACAAGAGACTCAACTCTTTGACCGCCACCTTCTTGAGCAAAAGAGTATCAAAGCAAAGATAAATAGTACCGGCAGCGCCTCTGCCCAACTCCTCGATGGGACGAAACCTTTCTACCGGAAACCCTGCATTATCCAACTCGAGAAATTCAAAGTCCTCCAGGGATTCTTGCTGCTCATAGCTTCCCTGAATCGGGAGCGGAGAAGTAGATACAAGCTCCACTTCCGGAAATTCACATCGGCACATGTTGGCTTGCAGAATCCACTGGGTCAAACTTCCAGAATTCGGGTCACCCACCTGCTTTTTACACTTAGAGCAAACCTTAATAGTGCTTTTCTGAATTTCCTCTTGTTCGGCAAAATCGCACCGACAAACAGAAATCCATTGGGTTAGACTTCCGGATTGATTTGTTTGTTTTGGCCTTAAGCAGAGTGGACAGATCTGCTCAGATTCACCCATCGACTAAATTCCTGGCACTTTGAATGTTATCCCGCAAAGGCAAGTATAGCTTAAATCGGCAGCCTATATCAGCAGCATCGATTCAGATCCCTTCTTCCAGGTTATGCCACCAGAGAAGTCTCCGACAATTATTAGAACCGTGGAGGGGATAATGTAATATTGTCTGGGACAACACTTAAAAATCGAAAAGAGCAAATAGCAAATGTCCGATGGCAAAGACGCCGATATAAGTAGACTTCAGGCTTCCCTCGCCGAACTGGAGGGGCGCATTCAAAGCCTGGTTACTAATTTGCCGACGGGACTGATTATCGTCAATCAGAATCAGTGTATTGAAGCCCTCAATCAGAGAGCCCGCACCATTTTCGAAAGCGAATCGAAGGAGGTGGCCGGACAATCGATCAACCACTTATTTCCCGAAATAGAGAAAATCACCCAGCAAGACAAACCGATTCAAAGAGTAGGCAGAAGAGGCGATGGAGAAAAGTTCATGGCCGAGCTGCAAATCACCAGCCTGAACATGTACGGAGAGGAGAGGTTCTTTGTCAATGTTCAGGACATAAACGAACGCCACAAGCTGGAACGCCTCAGAAAAGAGCTTCTGGAGATGATAAGCCATGATCTGAGAGCACCGCTGATGGCGATTCAATTTACTCTAGAGATGCTCGATGATGGCTCTTTCGGGGAGCAGACCACAGCCGGCAAAAAAGCCATAGGCAACGCCATGTCTTCCACCACATACCTGACGTCTATGGTCAAGAACCTGCTGGATTCAGAAAAAATTGAAAGAAACGAAATTGACCTGGATATTCAGAAAACGTCGGTAAAAGAGATAGTAGAGAAGGCGGTCACCACCGCCGAGATAGCAAACCTTCACAGTAAAATAGCGATAAAAACAGAGCTAACCAACGATGAGTTCGAAGCTGACCCGGACAGAATTGTTCAAATCCTGCTAAATCTAATCA
This sequence comes from bacterium, assembly GCA_030431355.1. The sequence continues at coordinate 2,461 of JAUIJG010000226.1, read as the reverse complement.
CCAACGCCATCAAATTTTCTCCGGATAATTCGTCCGTTCTAGTAAAAGCAGGCATGGACGGGCTCAACATAAAGTTTGAAGTGGCGGATGAAGGTCCCGGCATTCCGGAAGAAGACAAAAGAGCAATATTCGAGAGATACCGACAGCTAGGCTCTGACAAGAAACAGAAGAGCAAAGGTTTCGGGCTGGGGCTTGCCATCTGCAGGGGCCTGGTGGAAAAACATGGAGGAAAGATCTGGGCGGATAATCAGGCAGACAAAGGCGCCCGCCTCTGTTTTACCATTCCAATCGAAGCGCAAACCGGCCCCCGATAAGACAGCATCACTACCGCTTAAATCTGTACCCTTCCCCTTTCACGGTCTCGATGAAAGAATCGTCTTCGCTCTCGTCAATTTTGTTTCTCAGTCTTGCCACAAGCTGACGTACAGACTTTCTGGTTATCTCGCCATCGGTGTGACTGACTTTCTCTATGATTTCATCGTAGCCAAAGATTCGCCCGGGGCTCTGCAAGAAATAATTGAGAAGGTCGAACTCCGAACGACTGGGAGAAACGGTACGCTCTCCAATGGTGGCATTTTTAGTATCATAGTTGAGAGTCACCTCTCCGATAGAAAACGTAGACTCAGTCTCCACCGGCGGTCTTCTCAGTATTGCCTTTATTCGGGCGACAAACTCCTGCCGGGAGAAAGGTTTGCAAATATAGTCATCGGCGCCTGTATCTAGAGCATCTACCCTGTTATCAATATCGGTCTTCCCGGTAAGAAATAGGACAGGTGCTTTGCCACCGCCGGCTCTATAACGTTCGCAAATATCGAGCCCACTGACTCCGGGCAACTCCCAATCTAAAATCAGAAGATCGAACGCCTTGCCCAGGGCAAAATTCAAACCTTCATCTCCATCATGGACAGAATCAACCACGTGGTTATGAGCTTCCAGAGTCTGGACAACTATGAAAGCTAACTGCCTATCGTCTTCAACCAGCAAGATTCTAGCCATACTAAAGTGCCTGGTCCCCTGACAAACCACCCCAAAACCAATGTAATTTATATTCCAGTGAGCGGCAAAAGTCCAGACCGGCGGAAAGAACTTAATGCCATTTATGCCTATCTGCTCAACAGCAAGGAGCACCTTTCAGGGAAAGCGCTGCCAGGCTTTCAAGGACTTTTCGAGAGAGGCAAGGCAACGAACTGGCTAGTCACAAGAAAGTAGGTTAACTGCTTCAATATGTTGCTGATATTCAAAGACCTCTTACCATGAGCCTAGAAACTCCAGCCTCCGATAACAATCCGACAATAGAGAGCGACACCATCAATGGTGCGGATATTCATATAGGAGAAGAGCCGAACAGCAGCCATTCAATGAAGTTGGAGAATATCGAAAACTCAGGTCAGCTTGCGAATCCCTTGACAAAATTTGGGGATCTCATACTTACGGGGCTTGCAGTAGAAGTAGCTTTCAACGATGTACATGATGGTGCTGAATTCAATACAAGCCCTCTGCTTGCATCAAACCGACTTCTTGATCGCTGGCTTTGACATGAGTTCCGAAAACATAGTCTGCCAGAGGAAAGACCACGTTAAAGTTCTTGTCCGGATGTTTATGGTGGAGATAGTGGTATCTAGCAAGGAACTTGTAGATAGGCCATTCACTAAAAGATCGCTTCACCGGCTTATGCATCTCAAGGTGGACTTGATTCCAGAGCCAGTGGTGCAGCATAACAGTCAATACAAAAATAAGCGAAGCTTTCCAGGAGACAAACGCCAGCAATATTGCCACAGGAGCGGATTTTATAGGCGCTTTGTGAACATTGAGGCGAATCTCTTTGTCCTCCCCAGGGGCGACAGGCTCATCGGCAAAGATCTTGAGATAGTGCTTATGATGAGTAATGGCGTGGGCTTCAAAATTGCGCCTAAACGAAGCTCGCCGCCTGCTCAAAAAACTCTGCTTGTGCATCAACTGACTGTGCACCTGGTGTTCTATGAAAGACATCAGAACACAGGAGAATACAAACCAGCCACCAATTTCTAACAACATAGATGTATACAAATACAGGACTCCGGGGTAACCAAATTTAGTGCTTACAATAGCTAGCACGCTTTGCAACCATTATTGCAAGAACGCAAGGACTTAGAAGAAACATGCGGTGATTAGATGTTCCCACTTACCGCGAGACTTAAAATAATGTAAGCAAACTCTAGAGCTAAGAACCATATTTGACACCATAGCAAAATCTTAGCCCCTGAAGGAAGTATCGTAAATCAAAATCACGAAAATAGCCACCGACACTAAAAGCTGGTTCTAACAATCTCATTGAGACTACCTATCCATTCGCAGACTTTGCCATTTTCGTCCCGGGTAGATAGTGCTTTGAGCTGATACCAGCGATAGTCAACCTGCTTGAGTTTTCGGGCAGGCATGCGAGCCATACGAAACTCATATTCGATAGTAGCCCCGGTGTTCA